>CALCOP010000218.1 GCA_937897365.1 uncultured euryarchaeote | reverse complement strand
TAGACAACACCGTGACCTTCTTCTTCCAACTGAGCGATAATTGCTTTGATATTGTGGCGAGCCCATGCAGTAATCGAAGAACCTAGGTCTCGGTGTGTGAAACGGTAAAAACCACTTGCAAATACTCCGTAGAAGGTGTTCATGAGTATCTTTACAGCATATTGCATCGAATCATGGAAAGATTGTTCGGCCATATTACCCTGTTCTTTCGCAGCAGCAAGAGCACTTTTGTGAACATCTCGTTGTTGCATCAAATCTTCAAGTAGGCGAGGAACAAGACCCTTGCGAACCGATTGGTGGCGGAATCGAGCTCCTGTCGGGGCGGTGTAGACGGGTTCATCTTCAGCAGGCTGGTCTGGTTGAGCAGGGTCTATTCGAGTAGTGTAACAAATGTTCTGTCCGATCATAATTGAAGGATACATGCTCTTGAAATCCAAAACAGCAATCCAGGGATGAAGGCCTGCATCAACCTCGTGAACATACCCCCCCGTGATTTGACCCTCTTTGGCTTCAGCAGAACCCGTGAGTGGTACGGCGACATTCTCCGAATCTGCCAAGCGAATGACAAGTGAATCTACCAGTTGACTGTTACTTCCGATGGCTGCTGTGTCGAAGGAAACTTTAGCCACTGCTGCGACTGCTTCTTTTCGTCGAATAACCTGGAGTGCGTTGAGGATATCCAGTGGTAATGCTGCGTCTCGAATACAATATTCCATGACTTCATCAGGTCGATTCGCCCATTCTAAATCCATCTTTGAGGCGTCAACATCCATTTTGTGCTTCTCGACATCATCTGGAAACAGAAGGCTACTGATGAATGAAAGCGTTTCGCGTTGCGGGCGTAGCGCCATACGCGCTTGCCACCAAGCATCAACTACACTTCTACCTGCAAGGTTCCAAGCACGCGTTGCTTGACGTCTGGGGAATAAACCATGACGGGTACGCCTGGATTCAGATTCACTTTGCTCTACCCTCCCCCATCCAAAGAGTTGAGCTTTTTTTCTCCATTCCTTGGTTTTTGCATTCGCCTGCATTCGGTCATTTAATCGCGGTAAGTCAAAATTATCGATGTTGTAACCTGTAATGATATCAGGATCCATACTTCGAACGACCAAGGTCAAATTCTCCATGATACTGGATTCCTCTCCTTTGAAAGAATACTCTTGACGGACACCCGTACCCATGTCCTCAATCCAAGCAGCCGCACACAAGACCGTTTCATGCTCAATACTCGTCTCTAAATCAAATGAGAAAACCTTGAAAGGCACTTGAAATGGCTGGCATTCACGTACTTGAGAGATATCACAAGCCACAGTGAGGTCAACAGCGTAGCGACCAGAACCACCTGCCTGAATCACAGCGTATGTCCGTTCAGAATTGTTATTGGGTTCATTTCGACGGTCGATGATGGTACCTTCGACCGATACATGCATACCTAAATCATAGTCAAGGAAAAAGCGATTAAAAAATGGAATATCCCCTGAATAAATTTGCCATGATTGCTTTGCTAAAACTTTCCGAATATTCGGTACATGAAACGGTTGTCGCGCGGTAACAGACCATACTGGTCGCTTACCTAAATCGGTTAGTTTGATGACTGGACCCGTAACTTCAACAACATCGGGTATCTCTTCTACCGCCTTGATTCGATCTCGAATGAAGTCGCTGATTTCCATTTCCTCTGTCCAAGCAGTAAGCGGGGTAATCTCGAATGAAGGAGTGAGTCCTGAAACAAGAAGGCAAACCGATTCACCCGTTTTACTTCGACCAAATATCTCCAACACTGTTTTTTCTGGAGTTCCTGACTCCCTGTTTGCCTCGACAGAATGGTAACGACCACTGACTACGCCAATGTCGCCCGCGTATGTCATCATCCCACCTCATGATGAAGGACACAAACC
This sequence comes from uncultured euryarchaeote, assembly GCA_937897365.1. Classification (GTDB taxonomy): domain Archaea; phylum Thermoplasmatota; class Poseidoniia; order Poseidoniales; family Poseidoniaceae; genus MGIIa-L1. The sequence continues at coordinate 24,733 of CALCOP010000218.1, read as the reverse complement.
CGCTCTAAGGGTCTTGCCTTCGATTGTATGTGTGAATACTGATGGCAACACTCCAAAAAGTCACTTGTTCTTCATTTTTTGAGAGAGGAATGATTGAAAGCCTCATCGCATTGGAGGAAACGAAATGGAAGGTGATATGATGGCCGAAGAAGTTGACTGGGATAGCCTGACTTTTTCGCTGACGCCTACCGATACCATGTATCTCACGAAAACAACTTCAACAGATCCATGGATGCCGGGTGAATTACGGCCCTATGGGCCGATGGAAATGTCGCCTGCTGCCGGAGTGCTCAACTATGGACAAGGACTGTTTGAAGGGATGAAGGCGTTTCGAACTTCAAAAGATCGAGTTGTCTTCTTCAGGCCAGAAGAAAATGCTCGCAGAATGCAACGCGGTGCTGACCGATTAAAGATGCCGCCCGTGCCAGAATCAATTTTCATCGATGCTGTTGAACAATGCGTTCAAGCCAACCTTCGATGGATACCACCAACAGGAAAAGGCGCAATGTATGTGCGCCCATTGCTCATGGGTTCAGGACCAATTTTGGGAGTCGCACCTGCACCAGAATACACATTCCTTGTTTACGTCACCCCCGTTGGACCTTACTTCAAAGGCGGTGTTTCGGCGATTGATTTGCTCATCTCAGAAGAGTATCATCGTGCTGCTCCAGGAGGTTCTGGAGGCGTAAAAGCAATTGGAAACTATGCGCCAGGTATGATGCCAAGTAAGAAAGCAAAAGCTGCTGGATTTGCCGAAGTCATTTACCTCGATGCTGAAACGCACACGTATATTGAAGAAGTCGGGGCTGCGAATTTCTTCTGTGTGAAGGACAATGTCCTCTACACCCCAGAACTTACCGGCACCATTCTACCGGGTATTACGCGTCAATCGATTATTCAACTTGCAAGACACGATGGTTACGAAGTCGTTGAGACAAAAGTTTCTGCAGACTTTGCAATGAGTGCTGATGAAGCATTCTGTTGCGGAACTGCTGCTGTTATCTCGCCCATTGGCTCTATTACTAAGGGCGAAGTTAAAGCGACGTATGGGGAACAAGAACCGGGCCCAGTCACACAGAAATTATACAATCACCTGGTAGGAATTCAAAATGAAACTGAAGAAGACGTTTTTGGATGGCTCCATGAAGTTCCCTTGTAATCAGCGCTTCTTGAAACTTGAACGCTTCTTGAAACTCGAACGTTTCTTCGATGATGAATCCTCACTTCGGCTTTTTCTTTGAGATCGGGCTCTACGGTCGCCAGTTTGAGGGCCTTGTGCGATTCTTTGAGCAGACGCTTCTTTTTGATCGCGTTGCATTTGTCGCCATTGGGCGCCGATGAGTTGCAAGAGTTCTTCCTTTGAATTAGCGCCCACTGATTGCTTTGAACCGCCTCTCGAAACCCACATCCGCCCCTCTTTCATGTGCGGGCGGGCGGGATGAGATACTCCTTCTTCACGCTTGATTTTCTTCAATCCAAGCTTACGTGCGGCAAGGAATAACCCTTCAAGGTCTGGTTTAATGACTGAGGAATCTTTTGGAACTCTTCGACCACTTCTTCGAGAAGTACGGGTGTTGAAGTAACCAGGCCAAACACAAATCCGGTCGGGGTTATGGTCCATGTCATACACCTGATACTCCGAAGAGCGTGATTGATTTGAAACCTACGACGCCTTCAATCGAGAAGTACACCGTTGATTACGCCATCCTTCCCAGGTCGAGAGGTTACTCGAACACGTCCTTGGTCGGTTTCAATGACTGCACCTTTTACCAAGATATTTCGTCGAACATAGTTTGGATCTGATTCATTCTCAATAACGTTGTGAATGGTTCCAATGGTGGTCGTTCCCTTCTTAGGATTGTTAATTGAAACGCGATTTTCAGACATCACACGAACCAGTGTGTTTCCACCAGTTCGGCGGTAAATCTTACGCTTTGGTTCTCCAACAAGAGCCATTTGCTTCTCAGAGGAGATTTCAGTAGAACGCTTGCTGCGAGCCTGTACTTTGCGTCCGCCACTGGGTTTTCGTCGAGAGATACCATGCCATTGAGCCATTATGATGCCACCTTGCAGAGCCAATCCACCAACAGGGCATATAAGAAAGCAACCCTAATCGCACCGCGTGTCAATAAACGATAAGACCGTGCCATCATGCGATTCAAGAGTTGCATAAACGTGATCTTCTGGATGCAACTGGCCTACGCCTGAAGGCGTTCCGGTGAAGAGGTAATCCCCCGCAGAAACCGGTGCCCAAGTAAGCAGTTCACTTCTTTGAGCTGCTGGAGAAATTGTCATCTCGCTCAAGCGAGCAGATTGAACGAGGACCTCGTTCACCCACAAGTTGATTGTCAAATGGAGATGTTCATCGACCAGAGATTCAAACGAATCGTCCCACTGAACAAAAGGACCAACATATGCGCTTCCTCTGAAACATTTACCCTTGGTCCAAGGCAGTTGCTCGCTACGGAGTTGTCCTTGAGTCAAACGATCAGTGAGATCTAAACCCACAGCAATCGCTTCGGGTTGAGCATGTTCATCCAATCGAATAACACATTCAACTTCGTGATGGACTTCTCCTGAGTGACTTGATACCAAAATAGGTCCTGTCCTCTGAAGACAATTGTTAGGTTTAACAAAAAATACCGGAACGGAAGGTTGCGAATTACCTAATTCTGCCGCATGTTCAGCAAATGTTCGAATCGTACACCACAGGGCCATGGTCGCACCAAGCGTTTCACCTTCATCAACCACAGGGTTAGCCAAGCGTCAAAAAGTGAAGTGACTTGGTAAGTGTATGAGCCGGGATTGGAGCATGAAAAAACGACGTCCAGTACGTCGTAAGAAAATTGCACCACTGCTCAATAACCTCGAGAAAGCACTGAGTATCGACCTTGAAGTCGATGGCGCTTTTCTTGAAATGGCTGAATATGGCCCCTGGACCATGGTATTGGTCGATAAAATTGCAAAGGCAATCGAGGTTGAAAATGACGACAATGTGCGTTTTGTTTTTCTCACACTTCGCGGTTTTCTTGAACACGATGATGCTGCAAAATGGGTTGAGGTCGATCATGGCGCAATACCCTTTTTGATGAAAGGTGCAGACTGCATGGTTGCGGGTGTCCATGGAGCTGATGCGAGCATTGGTGTTGGAGACCTTGTATGGATTCGAGACATGACGCACAAGCGACCTCTTGCCATCGGATGGGCAACCATGAATGCTGAAGATTTAGTTTCAATGACCAAAGGAAAAGGAATCAAAACGCTTCACTGGGTTGGCGACGAACTCTGGGATATGGAATTGTGATTTGAAAATCTACACCTTACACCTAAATACGACCACGCATTAGCAATGGCATGAATCTATACAATGCTCTTCTTTCAGTGTTCATAGTACTGATGATAACGCCGATGAGTGCAACGGCCAGCGATGCCGCAGCGGGTGAAGACGTATCGCCTTCTGATGAAGACGTTCCTTTCTCAGTTGCAACTCGAACGACTCCTTCTACAGATGGCCAGACTTGGGAATTATCCCTCGTCATGGATGATGATGCCTATGAAAACGGCACAACGTTTGAAATTACAACACAGGTGTGTACCAATAACGGCGTGTGCGACCCGCCGGTATTGATGGAAGCAACGATTGACGATAAGATGCAATATGTTTCTTTGACACCCCCATCAGACCACACGTACGTGAACTGGCGTGTCAAAGCGATTTACAGTGATGACACCTATACCAATTTCCCTAGCGGTGATTGGTACACAACATGGTCTTCTTGTTACTTTCAACAAGACTCAGGTTGGGGCGGTGTAGATTACAAGGACGGTAAATGTGATACTGGCACAGAGAGTGAATCTATTCCCGGCTTCAGCGTGCTGTTGGCTGGGGCAAGTGTAATGATTGCTGCTGCAATCAATCGCCGTGATTGAGGTATTCGACAAGGCGCTCGATAAAGCGGCGTTGCTCAATACTCCATTCAACCATTGTCACCGTGCAAGAACTACGATTTTTGGAAATACTTCCTTGAACAAAACCTGTTTGCTGGAGATCACTTTCTACTAACGGTAAATTCTTACCGCTGAATGTAATGACACATCCATTATCACTCACTGATGCCTCACCAAAACCGAAGCTCAAGGATGTTTCACCCTTGCGTAAATCGGTTTCAACCCTGCCAGCCTTGAGGAAGCGGCGCAACGCAGCAAAGATCGCTGCGCCGTCTCCCCCTGACATGGCCCCCCCGTATGCAGAGAGGAAGTCCAACTCGGTAGAGTTCTGTTCCATTAGGTGGTCAAGATCGCGGGTTTTTCGTGGTGATTCGCCCATGATGTTCGTTCATAGGAGTCAACCCTTGTTCTTTGATATGTCGCACCTTTGAATGAGAATCACAGCAAAGGTGGCAACAATATCAGAATCACAAGAGCATTACTCATTACGGCGTGACGAGACGAATGCTGCACCGATAAGTGCTATCGACGTCATTACGACCAAGAACCCTGGAACGGATTCTTCATCAGAATCTGCGGTGTTGTCGGCAGCGGGCGGCGTTGGAACAACTCCACCGTCGCCAACAATTACCTTACCATACATTGCTGCAGCCAAGTGAGGCTCACATGCATAGTAGAAGGTAGTGCTATCCGTCTCAAATGTGTAACGGAAATCGACGGTTGTCATTGCAGTTCCAGATGTTACACCATTCGCTGCGTAGGTTGTTGACTGATCACCATCGACTTGTCGAACGTTGTGAGCCATAGATTCGTTTTCCCATTGCCAACAGACTGTTTGTCCAACGGTAATTGTTACTTCAGCCGGGCTGAACTTCAATCCACTTGGAGCGATTCGAACAACTGCATCACATGCTGGGAGTACTGGTTCAGGGTCAGTTACTGGTTCAGGGTCAGTTACTGGTTCAGGGTCTACGACTGTATCTGCTGGAGGCATCAAGACCTTGTCAATCACATGGACAACACCATTGGATGCTGCAACATCAGCTGTAACGACATTCGCATCGTTTACCTTGACACCATCTGCGTTAACTGTGAAAGTGACGTTATCACCGTTAAGAGCCGTGGCGGTTAAGCCATCTGTCAGCGCAGTGGATAGAACACTACCAGATACAACGTGATAGGTGAGGATATCGACAAGCGTTGCGTTTTCTTCATCAGTGTCAAAGGTAGCCAGGTCGATACCTGCTGCAGTGAATGCTGCATCTGTCGGTGCGAAGACCGTGAACGGTCCTGTTCCTTGTAGCGTTGCCACAAGATTGGCTTGCGCAAGTGCTGCAACCAATGCGGTGTGAACTCCAGTGCTTGTAGCGACGGCTGGTATGTCAACCAGATCTGCTGGAGGCATCAAGACCTTGTCGATAACGTGAACAACACCATTGGATGCTGCAACATCAGCAGTTACGACATTCGCATCGTTTACCTTAACGCCGTCTGCGTTAACTGTGAATGTTACGTCATCGCCGTTGAGTGCGGTAGCGGTTAGACCATCTGTCAGTGCAGTGGATAGAACACTGCCGGATACTACGTGGTAGGTGAGAATGTCGACAAGCGTTGCGTTTTCTTCATCAGTGTCGAAGGTAGCCAGGTCGATACCTGCTGCAGTAAATGCTGCATCTGTCGGTGCAAAGACCGTGAACGGCCCTGTTCCCTGTAGTGTAGCCACAAGATTGGCTTGAGCGAGTGCTGCAACCAAGGCAGTGTGAACTCCAGTGCTTGTTGCGACGGCTGGAATGTCTACCAGATCTGCTGGAGGCATCAAGACCTTGTCGATTACGTGAACAACGCCATTGGATGCTGCAACGTCAGCTGTTACGACATTGGCATCGTTCACCTTAACACCATCTGCATTGACAGTGAATGTAACATCATCACCGTTGAGTGCGGTAGCGGTCAGGCCATCTGTTAGTGCAGTCGATAGAACGTTACCGGATACAACGTGATAGGTGAGGATGTCGACAAGCGTTGCGTTTTCTTCATCTGTGTCGAAGGAGGCCAAATCAATACCTGCATCGGCAAACGCTGCATCTGTCGGTGCGAAGACCGTGAACGGTCCTGTTCCTTGTAGCGTTGCCACAAGGTTAGCTTGAGCAAGCGCTGCAACTAATGCAGTGTGAACTCCTGTGCTTGTTGCTACAGTTGGGATGTCCTCGAGAACGGTTGGTGTTACGAGAGCAAAGTCAGCAACCATACCTGAATGGACTGTGCAGTAGTAACTGAGCGTGTCTTCAACAGTGAATCCGTCCTTGAAGAAGACGGTGAATGATTCTGCGTTTGAGATGCCTGATGTGCTGGTTCCATCTCCTGCGATGAAGATTTCCGCACTTGATTCAGCCTCATAACCGCTGTCGCTAATGTAGAAGGGGTGGGTGGATGGGTTGTTGAGTCTTTGGAACTTGTAGTTCTTTGTAATGTCAACCTCCGTCATGGGGCTGGTTGCCGCTGAGTCGGTGTAGAATTGGTAGTAAGGAGATGCCATAGAACCGTCACTGACGAAAACGTCTACTGGTGGCAGTAATACCTTGTCGATGACGTGAATAACGCCGTTTGATGCTTCAACATCTGCGGTTGTGACAACTGCATCGTTGACCTTTACTTCGGTTGCGCTCACGGAGAAGGAGAGCTTGTCGCCGTTGAGTGCATCTGCTGCAGTGCTGTCAGACAAATCTGTAGACATCACTTTTCCGGAGACAACGTGATAGGTGAGAATGTCAACAAGTGTAGCATTTTCTTCATCAGTGTCAAATGTTGACAAATCGATACCTGCGTCGATAAAGGCTTGGTCGGTTGGAGCAAAGACCGTGAATGGGCCGTTGCCTTGCAAGGTAGTTACGAGATCTGCGTGAGTCAGTGCAGCAACGAGGGAGTCATGAACTCCGGTGGCTGCGGCATTTGTGGGAATATCTTCAGTATCGTCTGCAGACACATTGAGAGGTAGTGTCGAAATCAGTAGGCTTGCTAAAATGAGAGATGTTAGTATTCGCTTCATGATGTCGATTGCGACACAACCCCTACTTAAACAACTGTAATGAACAGTGCTATCAAAACGGAGAGCGATATTCTTCGACGTCCGCTGATATTCGAAGTAATTGATTGTACTTTGCCACCCGATCACTTCGAGCTGGAGCGCCCGTCTTAATTTGGCCGGCACGAGTACCTACCGCAAGGTCAGCAATGGTAACATCTTCAGTTTCACCGCTGCGATGAGAAATGACATTATTGAAGCCGTTTGAAGTTGCCAAATCCATTGCTTCGAGTGTTTCAGTCACTGTGCCGACTTGGTTGAACTTAACCAACATTGCATTTGCTGCACCTAATTCAATACCTTGGGCGAGTCGCTCAGACTGAGTCACAAACAGATCATCACCTACTGATTGAACCCTATGACCTTCGCGTTTAGTGAAATCGGTCCAACCGCGCCAATCATCTTCTCCAAAGCCATCCTCAATAGAAAGGATTGGATATTCATCAAGCCAGCCGGAATACACATCCGACAATTGTTCACTTGTCAGAACTTTTCCGTCGATATGATAGCCATCTTCTTTGTGAAACTCAGTGGCCGCTACATCCATCGCAATTCCCATTTCATCGACAGAGTAACCCGCACTCTCAATCGCTCGAACCATATATCTGAGGCCGTCTTCATTTGCAGAGAGGTTTGGAGCAAATCCGCCCTCATCGCCAACTCCACCGAGAAGACCATCTGATTTGAGTTCTTTTTTCAGAGCATGGTAGGTCTCAACACCCGCTCGAAGTCCTTCTTCAAACGTATCAAAACCATGGGGCATAACCATAAATTCCTGGACATCAACATTACTTGCTGCATGTGCGCCACCGTTGAGGATGTTCAGCATAGGAACTGGCATCAACCCTCCAGCAACACCGCCGATATATTTCCAAAGAGGCAACTCATGGTAGGCAGCACCAGAGTGAAGGCAAGCAAGTGAAGCACCGAGCATGGCGTTCGCCCCAAGTTCGGCTTTGTTTGGAGTTCCATCGAGTTCAATCATGAGTTCGTCGAGAATGCGTTGTTCGTCAACAGGCATGCCCAGTAATACTTCTTCAATTCGCTCGGTGACATTGTGAACCGCTTGCGTCACACCCTTACCGAGATATTTCGAAGCATCACCGTCACGCATTTCTAACGATTCATAAGCCCCAGTTGAGGCGCCAGAGGGGACTGCTGCTCGTCCGAGTAAATTACCGTCAACGTAGCAATCTACTTCCACCGTTGGATTACCACGACTGTCGAGAATCATACGTGCATCGAGACCGGTTATATGACCAGACATGTACTTCCCCAGTCGGCTCCAACCATCGGCGACCTTTGAATGAAACGGACAAATCATCTACCGTGAGGAAAAGTGGTCAAATGAGCCATATTCCGCATTCCGGTACGTATTTCCAAGTTAATGTCGTAAAAAGGCATGAAGGTGGTTTGATATACTCTAAACTGCACGCCTCAACATGGCTCGTGTTTCTGAAATTGACCGCGCAATTCTTGCTCAACTCCGTACAAACGGAAGAATGTCTTACGTCGAACTCGCCAAAGAAGTCGGTGCCTCAGAGCGGACTGTTCGAACACATGTTCGCAAAATGGAAGAAGATGGAACAATCAGAGGCTATACTGTTCGAGAAGGTGGAGTTGGACTAACCGCTCTTGTCAGAATCAAAGTTTCACCCGGTGCAGAAATAGGCTCTTTTGCTTCAGAAGTGACCGGATGGGATGGGATTGAAATCATTTACGAAGTATCAGGAAACGCCGACTTAGTGGCATTGGTTCACGTTGATGATACAATGGCTCTGCGTACGCTACTCGACAAAATGTGGCTTGCTGCTCCAAATGAAATTGCTTCAACAACCACTGAACTGGTGCTTGAACAATACTGATTAGTCCTCTTCTGAAGGAGCGTCAATTTTGTTGACAGAATCGTCTGTGACACCGTAATCGATTCCACAGCTTCTACAAACCATGTTTTTATCCCAGCCACACTGTCTTCGGCACCCGGACATAAAATCACTCTCAACTTTTCCATTTCACAGAGCAGCCAATTGACTCAGTGATACTTATTGCAGGAGATTTACCTTCAAGCATCGCTTGAATCGCGTCATCGAGTTCATGAGTTTGAACCGTGGTTGGATCTCGAGGAGAGTCGTCCATGCGCCCTTTGTAAATCAGTTTGAGTTGACTGTCAAAAAGGAAAAACTCCGGGGTCCTCTTCGCATCATATGCATGGGCGATGTCTTGGGTAGAATCATGAAGATAAGGGTAAGACATTCCCTCAGCCCTCGTCTGCATATGCTCAAATGAATCGTTCGGGTAAACGGTTGGGTCATTTGAATTAATACCAACAAAGCCAATTTCCAGACCTTTCGCTTTCTCCGACATGGCTTCGAGTCGTGAAATACTGGCGATAACATAAGGGCAGTGATTGCACTCAAAGACCACAATGAGGCCATTTTTTCTTCTTGATTGCTCAAGATTCATGACTGAATCACCCTGGGAGGAGTTTGAATTCCGAAGTTCAAAATTTGGTGCTGGGTCTCCGATGTCGAGGGGCATGATACACTCACTGCGGCATGGCTCAAAACCCTTCGCTTCTTGATGAGGTTAAATAGTCTCGAAAAGAAAGAGGGCATGGGTCCACTTCTCGAAATCTGTTCACCATTTGCAAGTGAAAAGAAAGCCATGTTGTGGTTGTATGAATTAACTTGGGCTCATGACTGGATGTCAATCGAGAGTAAAGCAGTGGATATTAAAAATCCTGATGATTTTGACGTTATTGATTTCGAGATTCATTTGAAAGCGAAGTCAAATCGGAGATATACGATAAGCGGACGAGTGATGCAAACAGATTGGGAAATAGCCCAAATCGAACCACTCCAAGTGCGTGGCACAACTGCAGGAGGCAGTGAGGATATTGCGGACGCATGGTGTCAACTATGCATCAGCACCTCAGAATACGGTGAACTTCTACCTCTTGGTGACCAGTTAATCTCAATGGCACTCGCCTTACGAGACGATAGAGCATTAGCAAAACGACTTCCGTTACTTGAGTTATTTTTGGCTCATGGAAGAGAGGAGTACAAGTGGATACAAGGTTATGTCTCCGACGGGATAATTTTACTTGACAGCGACGAAGTTCTCTATAAATTAATTCCAGAGGAACTTCGATATTTGGATTATCAATTCTCTTGCATCGAAGATGAATTGCAATATGCATTCCTCTCTCAAGAAGACAAGCAAGCCATCTTCGATGAGGAATTTCGACTCATAGCAAAAAAAGTCCGTGAAAAAAAGCAAAAACACCTCTGATAGGGAGAGAGTTCAAGTCACTGCTGCTGATGGTTGAACTGAACATCATGGTGACTGAGCGATGCGGAGGTCATGTTACGCTCCTTTTCTCAATTTGGAAAGGTTCGCACCTTGCTCGTTCTCAAGGAAGCAGGGGGGCGGGGTTGAATGTTGCCGATGGTGTTGAAGCAACAGTGGAATACATCGCATCAAATCAACCTGAAATCGAGGAAAAACTCTCTGCAGGAGCGGAACTCGATATACCGGCGGGGCCAGTAGAGGATGGAGAAATAATCACCGAAGTTATTGGAATGGATGGAAATGTGTTGCCTCATTCCGGCAAAATTTACCTTGACCTTGTTGAAGAATTGAGAATTGCCCGATTACTCAAAAGAGAGGATTCGTACAGAATTCATGTCAAGTTGGAATTACCGACAAGTCAAGGTTTTGGAATGTCTGCTGCAGGATTGGTTGCCGTTGCAAGAGCCTTCCAAAATATTTCCAAAAAGGGGACTGAGGAACAATATCTCCGTCTTGCACACCGTATTGAACGAATGCATGGATCTGGACTTGGCGATGTTTTAGGGATATCTGCGAAAGGCGTAGAACTGCGACTCGAACCTGGCTCACCGGGTGCGGGTGGAAAAGTTGTAAGTTTTACGACACATCAACCAATTCTTCTGGTATGGCAGCCTGAGGAGAGTCGTCACACTTCTACATACATTGATGATGAAGCCTGGCAGCGCTCAATCTCAAAAGCTGGAGAACGTGCAGTCTCTCGTTTAAGATTGAAAGACTGGACATATGAACGCTGGCCGGACCTCATGTTTGAATCGAGAAATTTTGCAGATGCATCAGGATTACTTGACGAGGAAGTACGCAAGGATCTTCTCACCAAGGTCAAAAAAGAAATTCTACGTCTTGACTTGCAAGCACGTATCAATGTTCGGCTGTGCATGCTTGGTGTATCGGTATCAATTCTGCCGAGGCGTTTAGATGAACCGTTGCTTGATGACGAGATGAATGACATTGCTAATGCATTACGGCAAAGAGGATTCGGTGTTCGTAAGACGAGTATTCGTTAATTACTCGCCTGGACCTAATTTACTCAAATCAAGAAGATTTGCATCTAACAATGTACATCCTGGCATGAATAAATTTTCAGAAAAGCCGTGACGATAAACAACGGCTCCACTGCCCCATTCCTCGATGTAACGAGCCATTTGCTTCGCCATTTTTTTGCGTTGGAAATCTACATCGGCTCCGTAAAAGTGCTTGGCATCAATCCATGCAACGGGTTTTCCATTGATCTCTACATGGTCGAGGAATAAGATATCCGGCGTTCGTACCGGCCGACCCAGATCTTGCTTCTGTTCTTGGACCATCTCCGGTTGACGGCGAAGGCGAACTCCCTGTTCTTCAAACCAATCGGCAAGGATATCCTCAAACAAATCAGCCCTCTCTTGAGATTCGCCCTGGTCGACGTTCGAAACGCGGTCGGCTGCCTCTGCGGCTTCAAATTCAGTACGTTCGCGTTCACTCAGCCGACTTGGTTGGCGAAGACTTTCCTTAATCTTCGATTTTGACCAGCGCATTTCGGTTAGGATTATGCGAAATATATTCATCGGCGGGAAATCAAAACGTGTCGATAAATCAACAACACTCACACCCTCATTGTAAAGTCGTAACATATTCTTTCCTTGGGAGCGGAGACGCCCATGACCATAGACTGTTTTTTGTTGTAAGAGAGCGGAGCGAAGAGAAAGGGCTTGCTCAAGTGTCATTTTGTAATCTTTAGCGATCTCTGCTATCTCATCAACACGATCGTCATCTAACCACCCAAATTCACCTTTACGCATGACTTTTCCTGCCATTTCCTCCTCGTCTTTTAGAGGGACAGGAGAGAGTTTCCAATCAAACTTGAACGTTTTCGGTTCTTCAATTCCATCAGGGAACCCCATTGGAAGAGGGTTCTGCTGAAACCTTCCCATTGCTCGATTTTCCATATCTTTGATGATGGTAGCATTTCGTTCTTCCAATGTTTTCTTGGCAGTGCTACCGTATCTTCGTGGACGGTTTGAGCGATTTCTTCTGTTGTTCTTTCTCGAACGGTGTTTTTTTCCCGAGGATGAGCCCCCATTCTTCCCGCTGTTCGGTTGGCTCATCATTCCTCGTCGTCGCCGACCGTCTTTGAATGCTCGCTTTTCTTTTCGACAAAAGAAAACGATTGTGAATCCTTGAACAGAGCGGTTCCTTTCGACGAAAGATCATCAAGCCATTGAGTTGCAAAAGACTTCGCTTGAGCATTCATTCGTGCTCGAAGAGGACGCGCCCACCACGGAATCTGCCACCATGCGGCAATTTCAATCCCACCTTCATCTTCACACAACACCGTGACCGAAAGTCGCAATTCTTTCAGTGAAGTACCAACGGTTTTGCCTTCCCTCTGTTGGCCCAACCATTCAAATTCAATTTCAACAAAATCGGGATTTTTCCCCTTTCGAACGGATTTAACAAGCCATAATTCCTCAACCAAGCGTTGGCGTTCTATTCTGTGTAAATCAAATCGTTGACCTTCAAAGAGAGTACCAGTCGACGAAGATAAAATTCTTTGAGCAGAACTGTTCCAAGAAGGCCAAGAATCGAGATTGAGGATGTTCTCTCCGGCTTGAATCGATTGTTTACGTTCCATTGGGCGACGCCAAACGCCTTGCGGAGTGCCCATAGGTTTCCCACTCCTACCTGTGTCAAGAAGTTGTGGGACAGACGGCACACGGTTTCAAATGCTTTGACGGAATCGGAAATACATGCGCAGAAGCAGATTTTGTGTGGTTTTCGTGACTTTATTCATTCTTGGCAGCATCCCTTCCTCATCTGTGCAAACTGGTGAGGAATTTGATTCCCAAACCGATATCTTTTCTGTGGAGGAAAACAATTCAACCACTCTTGGCTGGGTTTCAACATTTGGGGGTCTTGAAAATGATTACATTGTAGAGACCATGGTGTATGATAACGGAACCAGTGTCTCAGCGGGTTGGTTTCAGGGCAATCTACAGTTTCGAGACCAAATCGATGGATTAGGTGCCACTGGAGGTAGTCAAGACTTCGATTTCTTTCTTACTTGGATGGATGAAAATGGAAATATCACTTCTGCAATGAGCGGAGGTTCAAACGCCGTCGACTCAATTGACGCTATTGACATGCTTCCAAATGGTGACCTTTTGGTTGCAGGTACCTACTGTCTCAACAGTATTGTTACTTCATGCCAACTCAGCTTGGGACAATTAACTCCGTTGAGTAAAAATGAGCCTACAGATGATGGAAATGCATTCCTCGCTCGATTGAATTCAAACGGTGAATGGGTGTGGTCAACTCAAATTCAAAACCCAAACGAACTGTTTGTTATCGACATGATGGTTGTTGACGATGTGTTTCCGAATCAAATCCACCTTGCAGTAACCTTTCGAGAATCTCTTGAGTTTAATGGAGACATAATTCCAGCGTCAGATGAACCGAGTTTACTCATTGCGACGTACGACGAAAACGGTGTTGTCCTCTCTAATGTCTCCGCTGAAGCTGCCGATGGAATCGAACGAATAGGAGCGCTTTGCAGAGATTCGTCCGGACAGATGTATGTCGCGATAACGTACAATGGACGGATTCTCATTAACAATAATCAATACAACTCCGAGGGCTCGACCGATGTTGCGGTAGCGAGTTTTTCTGAATTCGGATGGAATTGGGCCATCTCTGGTGGAGGTATCGGAGAAGATCGCATCTGGGATTGCGAAGGAAAATCGACCGACGGCATACGCGCTGTTGGAGAGTTTTACGGCAATGCTACTTTTGACTCTCATTTTACAACGCAATCATCGGGGACAGACTTCTTCGTCAGTGAAATTTCGTCAACTGGCGGATGGGCGAATCTCGTCTATGGAGGAGGTATAGGGCTTGATAGGGCCACATCATTGGTTCACTCTGAACACGGCAGTACATATGTCGCAGGCGTAACCTCTGCAGGTCTAACGATCGGCCCGGATACGCTGTATGACCTGGACGGTATCAATGATGATATTCACAATGACATCTTCTTAGCCGAACTACTTGAAAACAACACATGGGAATGGGCAATTCAAGCAGGTGGTGACGGAAACGACGAACCGATTGACCTCTCTCTCACCCCTGATGGCTCTCCACTGGTGTCACTGATATACTCTGGAACGCTTGAGACAGGAGAGAACACTGCATCCAGCTGGGGTGATTTCGATTCGGGTGTGTGGCTTTACCAAACAGACCGAGATAACGATGGATTGCTTGACGGTGAAGACAACTGTCCAAGGATTGCGAATGCTGACCAAGCGAATCACGAAAATGACCTTCGAGGTGATGTCTGTGATGATGACGACGATAATGACAATATTGCCGATGAATTTGATGATTGCCCGTACGGTGACGCATGGTGGTTTTCTGAAGCCTCATCCGACCATGATAGCGACGGCTGCAAAGACCAAACCGAAGATTTCGATGACGATGAGGATACCGTGTTCGACCACAATGATGCTTGTCCCCTAGGCCCCGTTGGCTGGATTTCTACCCCTGAAACAGACAGTGAAGGTGATGGATGTGCAGACATCGATTCAGATAATGACGGATGGGTCGACCAAATGGATAACTGCCCAAACGACGCTAACAGCGAGCAACTCGATTTGGACGGCGACAATATAGGTGATGTGTGTGACATTGATGAAGACAGTGACGGTATTGCAAACCCATCGGATAATTGTCCACGTGATTCACCGATATGGACTTCAACCAGCATTAACGATTACGACCAAGATGGCTGTCATGATTCACTCACTGATTTAGATGATGACGAAGACGGCGTGAGCGATGCGGATGACGCATGCCCTCGAGGTGAAATTCGATGGTCTACAAGTGCATCAGTTGATGACTACGACAGTGATGGTTGTCGCGATATTAGCGAAGATGACGATGATGATAATGATGGAGTTTATGATAACCTTGACAACTGCCAATTTGGGATAATCGGCGTTGCTGGACTTGGTCAAGACCTCGATAACGATGGCTGTATTGATAGTGCAGAAGACGATGATGATGATGGCGATGGAGTGCTTGACCTTGTCGATGAATGCCCGCGAACTGTTGCTGGACGGGACGTTGGAATCACTGGTTGCAGTCAATTCCAACTTGATGATGACCTTGACGGAATTGCAAACGCTATCGACCTTTGTCAAAATACGGAGGCTGGAAAAATTGTCGACGCTAATGGATGCCAAATTGCTTCTGAAAATACGGCAACTGACGGAACTTCTTCAGGTAATGGTTTGAGTATGACTTCTGCGTTGTATCTTTTCGCAATCTTGTTCTTAGGAGCTGCAGCATTTGTCACCTTTTCAAAGAGAAATTCGGAAAAGACAGACCAGCAAAAAACCATTGCTGAAATCAAACAGCACTATGGAGCAGATGATTTGATAGAACATTCTCTCCTTACAAAAGAGCAGGAATGAGAGTACCGTTCAAGCATATACAATCGAAGGTGCAAGCGGCATAGAACCACCTGCTCGACCAGTCTCGTCCTCTGCAGATTCACCAAGAACGACTTTGACGGACTGAAGACCTAATTCTTGAGCGATAAAAGAGGAACGTTGAGTCAAAGCCTCGACTTCATCAAGCCCACTTCGAATCAAAATTCTCGAATCATCGTCCCACTTAAACACCTGAGGTAGCATCTTTTTACCCCAATAACCGATTATTTCTCCTTTCCTTTCACCTTGCGCGATTTCCATTTGCGAAACATGAGATGCAAATTGCTTGGGGCTTCCACCCTGTTCAATGAAATTGAGTGCGTCAACTGCCATACTTCGTTTCCAGGTGGGAGATACAACGATAATTGCTGATTGAGCAGGCCCGTCAAGATGACGTTCAGCAACATCTTTGATTCGACGAGCTGAATCTAAGACACTGCGCAAGAGTGTCTCGCAATCAAGGGCGGACTGTTCTTCATCCGTTATCGAAGGGAGCAAGGGCATTTCAGTGCCACACACAAGCCCTTCCTTGCCCAGTGTCTGCCACCATTCCTCTGCCATGTGGGGCGTCGAGACAGATACAAGATGAGTCCATGAGTCGAGGATTTTCGTGCCGAGTTCGGGGTTCTCCCCACCGCGACGAATATACCAATTGATATCTTTGATGAAATCATAGTGAGAGATTTCGACTGCTCGACGCAAATCAAAATGGTCCATTGCCTGTTGAAACTCTGTACAACGTTGTTTCAAGCGGGCAAGCATCCAAGTATCCATTGAAGAGACTCCACCACTCCATTCAAGCAGTCGTTCAGGCATGGTCGCCATCTGCATCATGACGCGATGATTCGATGCAATTGCTGAATCCGACCAATCCATTCCCGCAGTAGGGTTTGCTGAGAAGAGAATAAACAAGCGTACAGTATCCGCACCATATTTCTCAACCATATGTTCGGGAGAAACTGTGTTACCCAATGATTTGCTCATCTTTGCGGAACGTTCCGTCAATGGAGAATCACAATGGGGGCAAGGAGAGCCTGCATGAGCCACTGAGAAGGTCAACTGACATGATTCACACCATGGAGCTGGAGCATTTACCATTCCTTGGCAAAGGAGTTCATTAAATGGCTCATCATTGGAGTGTAAGCCTAAATCACGCAGAGCCTTTGTGTAAAAGCGTGCATAAATCAGATGCATTTGGGCATGTTCAATTCCACCACAGTAGAAATCAACGTTCATGAAATGGTTCATGATTTTTGGATCAAAACAAATCTCATCGTTCAATGGGTCGGTGTAACGCATGAAATACCATGACGAGTCAACAAAAGTGTCCATAGTATCCGTTTCACGTCGAGCTGGCTGGCTGCATTTTGGGCAGTCAACATTGAGGAATGATTCCGAGGTTTCCAAAGGATTTCCATGACCGAATTCGACATCGGTGGGCAATTCAACCGGTAAATCCTGCTCCGGAACAGGTACGACACCACAACCATCACAATGGATTATTGGAATCGGTGTACCCCAATATCGTTGACGAGAAACAAGCCATGGTCGAATTTTCCAATTAATGGTTTGTTGGCCTAATCCTTTCGACTTCAATGCTTCAGTAATCGCCCTTTTTCCATCCTCGCCATAAAGCCCGTCAAACCCTTCAATCGGAGAGTTAACCATCCAGCCATATTCTGTTTCCGCTGTTTCAAGAGGTGCTTGAGGGTCTCCATCTTCCTTCATAATCAAAACCCGTTTGATAGGTATATCGAACTTCTTAGCAAAATCAAAATCTCTTTCATCGTGCCCAGGAACTGCCATTACGGCACCGGTTCCATAGGATGCAATAACGAAATTTCCAATCCAAATAGGAATCTTTTCACCGGTTAAAGGGTGGATTGCAAACCTACCCGATGGAACTCCTTTCTTCTTCTTCATGTTTCGAATACGATCAAATTCGGCTAAAACTGAAACCTCATCGTAGAGTTCTTTCCACGCTTCTTCATAATCCGTACCTTTGACGAGTTCTTCAGCCATAGGATGTTCGGGTGCAAGGGTGACAAAGGTTGAGCCAAACAAAGTATCTGGACGCGTGGTAAAGACCTCAATAACAGATTCTGAATCTGCAACCTTGAAACTTATCTGAGCACCTTCTGAACGACCTAACCAGTCTCTTTGCAAAGACTTGACATTTTCAGGGAAAGCAATTGTATCCAAGCCATCAACGAGTTCTTGAGCGTATTGATTAATGTCAAGGAACCACTGGTTCATTTCTTTTTGATTAACTGGCCCATTGCAACGCCAGCATCGGCCAGCCTTGACCTGTTCGTTCGCAAGTACGGTTTCGCATTGAACGCACCAATTGACAGGGGCATGTTCGCGGTAAGCCAATCCTTTCTCAAAGAATTTAATGAAAAAGTATTGATTCCACTTGTAATAACGAGGATCGTGACTTTTCAATTGTCGATTCCAGTCGTAAGAGAATCCCATTCGCTTAATTTGTTTCGTGATTGAAGCCATGTTTCGTTCAGTGATATCGTATGGATGGCCTCCTTCATCCTTAGCAGCATTTTCTGCAGGCATCCCGAAGGAATCAAAACCAATTGGATACAAAACATCGAATCCCATCATGCGTTTGTAGCGTGCGACAGCATCTCCGATGGAATAATTTCGGACGTGACCCATATGCATCTTTCCAGATGGATAAGGATACATTTCCAAGCAGTAGAATTTAGGTCGATTTGAACGGATTTGGCTTTCAAATATCTTCGCATCCACCCACTTCTGTTGCCATGCAACTTCGTCGACTGGAGTGTATTCTTTGGCCATATTGACACCAAATGTCTTGCGAGACAAACATCCGAATCAACCATTTGACTTGAATGCCACTCTTCATGAGGGTGAAAATTATCGGGTATTCATGGCCAAGACTGTCACCGTTCGAGTTCCAGTACGAATCGACCTTGCAGGTGGCTGGACAGATGTGCCTGCATACTGTTCAATATCGCCAGGCGAGGTCATCAACATCGCCATCAACCGATACATTACCGCTGAAATGCACATTGATGATGAAAGACGTATCATGGTGAACTACAGTTCTGATATGCCAGTTGGTTCCGGATTAGGTACTTCTGGTGCAATGAATGTCGCACTCTTGTCGGCTATTTCTGGCGATAACCGAGCCCCTGAGGATATCGCAGAGATCGCATTCCAATTCGAAGCACTACTCGGAAATACCGGAGGGCGTCAAGATCAATGGGCCAGTGCTCTTGGGGGCATGCAACATCTTTTTTTCGAAGGCGATAATGTCACTGCGACACCTCTGAATCCATCGAAAGAATTTCTTTCATGGATAGAACGAAATCTCGTATTGTTCGACAGCGGTATCTCACATGTATCTGGGGATTTACATCAAAATGTCTGGGCTAAGTTTGTTGATGGCGACCCGCAGATACGCGATGGTTTAGACCGTATTCGACACATTACTGCGGAGATGCTTGAAGCAATCAAGAATGAGTCAAAGGACCATTTTGCACTCTGTTTGCACAAGGGGAGTTGGAGTGTGAACCTGCTCGGAAAAGAGTTCAATGCTCCATTTGAGAAACTTCTCAAACCCTTGCAGCTCGACGAATCAATCATGGCGTGGAAAGTTATGGGTGCCGGAGCAGGGGGTGTTGTCGGTGTTCTTTTCGATGACGGATACGACCGAAAAGAAGTCTATGAACTCGCAGAAAAACAAGGATGGAGTGAACTCAAATGGTCCATCGAGACTCAAGGGATTCAACGACACATCAATCTTCACGAGTGAAATCAGCACTTGTCTCTAACAAGAAAATAGCTTCTCGAGTAAGCTTGTAACGGTTCTTAAGACCCATTTTTCTTTTCTCGACTAATCCAAACTTTTGCAGAGTCCGTAAATGATGTGAGACCAATTGTTGGCTCTTTTCCAAGCGAACTGCTAATTCTGCTTGTGTTGGGAACTCTCCTAACGGACCATCGCGGTCAAGCAGTGTCAGAATCTTACCTTGCAGACTGTTCGGGTCTGGCGAGAGCGGGGGCACGGGTAGATCATCTTCGTTCATGCTCGGGTACAGTGAGTTGGTCAGTGGATAATAACGGACTAAACGGCCATCCTTTCTACGCCAAATTGCTTCTTCCGTTTCAAGAATTCGCAGGTGGTGAGTGATTTGCCCGTTGCTCATATCGAGAGCAGCCATGAGTGCTCTAAAATGGCATCCAGGGTTAGCAGTGAGGTATCCCATAAGACGTCCTCGTTGATATCGGCCATCTGTTGTTTCATGTGTACGCCCGAGAAGTCCGAGGAACCACAACCCTGCAGCTGTGGATGGTATTCGCAAGGATTCGTTACTGAACACGAAGGTGATTAAAAGCGAGAGAAGAGAACCTGTCGTAACGACGACAAGAACCGATGGGACGTATGTGGAAACCTGCTCTTGCGGGGTCACAGAAGCCTCGGTTTCAGAAAGTTCAGTTGGCGGAGAGACGGTTTCAACTGGCGTTTCATCAACGAGTTCTCGAATTTGGAATGAGGGGGCTTGAAAATTTGAACAAGCACCTGAGGCCGATGCATCGACGACCTCGTACGTACCGCTCCATCCTTGTTGCGGCAACCATTGACCGAAAATTGCACTTGAAAGGAGGAGTTGACCTTCATCAGGTGATTCAAACATCCAACATGTTCCAACTTCAGTTTGTAATCCGGACCATTTTCCACTGAGAAGGCGTGATTGTTGTTCGACGACAACTTCCGCAGATTGTTCCATCGAAGTCTCATCTTCTGCAATTGGCCATGAGAACACAAA
This sequence comes from uncultured euryarchaeote, assembly GCA_937897365.1. Classification (GTDB taxonomy): domain Archaea; phylum Thermoplasmatota; class Poseidoniia; order Poseidoniales; family Poseidoniaceae; genus MGIIa-L1. The sequence continues at coordinate 4,079 of CALCOP010000218.1, read as the reverse complement.
ACCAGCACGAGTTTGAGGATTTGTCTCAAGACTCAAAACCATTTGGTAGTCTCCATCAGGCAGCGAAGCAAATTCCATGTCAACCATGTCCACTGAACCAACTTCAAGTTGTAGAGGATCTGAATCTTCACCCGATGGAATCACGAAATGCCGGCCATCGTACGAATCGCACATCAGTGCTTGAGAATTAACTTCTTCAATTGTTGACAAGTCAATAATAGAAATCATGACTGCGCAAGGACCTATCCATCGCAGGTCAACATCACCGTTGAGAGGGGAAATTTCTACCGTTAAATCAAACCCATTATCCACAGGAGTTATTTCAGGAATCATCTCTATCGAAAGAGGAGAATTACAAAGCGTCGATGTGGCTTTCTCATAATGGATTGTTTGGATGGTGGACAAATGGAACTCGGGTATTTCAGCAACAACCGTGTATTGTCCTGAAGCGACTTCGCAGCCTTCGAGATTTGTGAAGGTCCAATCCGGTAAAGTGAATTGAACTTGTTCGTTCTGTTCAAGAATGTAATCGATTTCAAGAGCGTTGCAGTTTTTCAGCATTCGACTGTCAAACATAACCTCTCCCGACTCATCTAAGACCCACATTTCAGCTCGGCATGAATCAGTAAAGGTGAGAGGAATGGTTTCCTGTCCAGTGTTTGACATGAGAATACTGGAAGTAAAGATGTCTTCTTGTGAATACAAGTTCGTCTCGCCCTCTTGATGGATAAGTTGAGTGGAAAGAAGTGCTTGGAGTGAGGAATCTATGGATTGTGAATCCTCAAGAGTGAATGAAGCTGAGGTGGACAAAAGTTGTGAAGGAAGGCTCGCTTGAATAGTGTTCAAGCCTTGAACAAAAGAAGCATCTTCGAACAAAACATGGCCGAGTAAAGTTTGCTCATAAGGTTCCAACGATTGGAAACTCGCAAAGCAAGGCATGTGAAGAGAAGAGACCCCATTCACATCGAGTTGTACGAGACAGCCATCGATGAGAGGGAGATCAAGAGGCAAACTTGTAGGGTTTCGCAGAGTCACACCAAGAATGACTTCTTCATCTTGCTGCATAACATCCAACCGTGTGCTTAGGTCGAGAAGTAATTCAAGTTCATCGGGTACGTCGACGGGAGTTTGAACTTGAATCGTCTTGGAGGCGATTGACTGTGTTGCAGAGTGGAAAGCAGCAACAGTGTAAATTCCAGGCTCAACATACTCGCCATCAGCAGTTTGAAGATTCCACGTTAAAGGTTCAAAAGAAAAGGTCTCTCCTTCAGCCAAATCAATGTTTTGAGTTTGGCCTCGGCAAGTATTTGATTCGTCGATGAACAATGTACCTTGGGCGTCAAAAACCTGTAAAACTGTGCCACAAGAAGGGTCGTTCTCAATCGAGGTTTGTGAACCGGTATTGGTAAACATTGCAGTAATTTGCAAAGTATCTTCTGCACCATACCATTGGTTGACCTGCGCTGAGTTCTCTTCGATGGTAAAGACAACATCTCCGGTTTCGGCGACTGCGAAAAGCGGTAAAGACGAGAGGAGTAAAAGCGACGCGAACAGAGCAACGGTGCTGCGCGTATCGCCGGCCATGGTTTACAATGAGAGTCATTACTTGAAAGGTAAGCGGTGCGTACTATGCGTAAGCAAATGCAGTACTCAAAGTTGATTCAAGTCGAACATTGTAGGAACTGCTGCCTCTTCGGCAGCTTGTTGCTGCATTTCATACTGCTTCCATTGTGGAGGAGCCTGCTCTTCAGTCCACCCGAGGGCGCGAGCTTCATCGAATTGTCCGGCAGCCACATAATGGTTAATCCAGGCAAGGCGGCGTTCCTCTTCTTCGGAGGACGCAAGGTCAATTTGTTGTTCTTGAGAACGTCCAGATGCCTTCTTACGCTTCGAGGAGGATTTAGCGAGCTGCGCTACGAAAATTAAGGAAAGCAAGAGAACAATTGAACCACCCATGACAAGTGTCGTGGTCGATGTCGAACCGAAGCCCAAGCCACTGCCTTCCCCGCCAGAACCTGTACTTGGATCTGACGTGATTGAGCACGTCACTGCGTTCGGCCCAGTAAGCACTCCAGCAGTTACCGCAGGATCCCAAGGACAGGGGTCATACAAATCTGCACGACCGTCAGAATCGCTGTCTGGGCATCCATATTCTTCAAGAGTCGATGTTCCAAACTCTTTGCGACAAGCATCAGGCTGGAATGCACTTTCAGGACCAAGAGGACCATCATCACCATCAGGGTCATAAACGCTGTTATCACCATAACCATCGCCATCAAAATCATTCCACTGTGAAGGTTCGAATGGGAAAGCATCGGGTTGGTAAAAACTGGTTTGATTATCGCCCCATCCATCACCATCCATGTCAGACCATTGGTCTACAATGGTTGGGAAAGCATCGCCTGTTTGGTTTCGGATAATGAATGATTCACCCGGATTGTCGAGGTCTTGCATCGTTTCGTTAAACCATGCGTAATTGTCTCCCCACCCATCACCATCGGTATCTTTCCATTGAAGTGTGTCATTCGGGAAAACGTCATCAACATCAGCCCATCCATCAAAGTCTGCATCTGGGCATCCATGTCGGTTGTTTTCGAAGGATTTGCCGTATACATCAATGCAATCATCTCCGCTTGGAACTCCAGTATTGTCACCCCACCCATCTCCATCTGCATCAGCCCATTGGAAAGGATCGGTTGGGAATTCATCGACTGGGTCAACAAAACCATCGCTGTCAGAATCGGTGCAGCCTCGTGTTGCAGGGTCGTTGGAATTTCCACTCACGAGTGGACAAACATCAGACGACCCTTCAGAGACACCATCGCCATCTTCATCGATGAAATTATCGCCATATCCATCACCATCTGTATCATCCCATTGATTGGGGTCATAGGGGAACGCATCGCCGTTAAATCCACCTTGATTATCTCCATAACCATCGCCATCTGTGTCTTTCCACTGCGATGCATCATCAGGGAAAATATCGGCATTCGTTCCGTTTGGGTTATCGCCACGATTGTCACCGTCTCTGTCTGCCCATTGTGAACTGTCATCAGGGAATGGATCACCTGCATTGGAGTATCCATCACCATCTCTGTCAGCGCAACCGATGCGATCTTCAAACGAGGTCCCAGCTTGGTTTGGACATTCATCGGCATCATTGCCTGATTGATTGCTTCCATAGCCATCTTCATCTTCATCACACCATTGAGTGGGGTCTGTCGGGAATGCATCTGCTCCATAGCAATCAGCTCTTGCTGGCCATCCCGCATCAGGGTCAGACCATCCATCACTATCGGTATCGACACAGCCGAGACGGTCAAAGAACGAGTCACCCCAAACCGTAGGGCAGCCATCGGCTCGATCGCTCATCTGTTCATCGCCAACCCAGTCGCCGTCGGTATCAGCCCACTGCGTTCGGTCAAGCGGGAATACATCGACATTCGTTGCTACAGAGAGTAGCATACCTGGCCATTCAGAAGCACGGAAATTATCCCAGGAAGCATTCTGGTAGTTATCACCTCGCTGATCTCCATCAGTGTCGTTCCACTGTGTGGCATCATTCGGGAATGCGTCCCCGGTTTGATTCATGTGAAGTTGAGCACCATTGAGGTCAAAGTAGTAATTATCTCCATAACCATCGCCATCAGAATCAGCCCATTGCAAGGGGTCAGAAGGGTATAAGTCGCCGTCATCTGACCATCCATCGCTATCGGCATCAGGGCAACCGAACCGATCTTCTGTTGACGTGCCAGCAGTTGCAATACATGCATCAGGTTGGAATGCGGGAGCAGGGTTGTCACCGTAGCCATCACCATCGGTATCGTTCCATTGAGAGCCTTCACTCGGGAATGCATCCACGACGCCATCACCTTGATCGGTCGTATTGTATCCATCGTTGTCTTCATCGATGTCTGCGAACCAGAAATACAGACCCTCATCGTGTCGGCCGTGGGCTGTCACGAAATGGCTGCTGTCAGGACTCCAAGAAACGCCGTAGATGATGCCGCATTCGTCGTTTCCACCGCAATTTCCATCTTTTGGTCCGCTGAAAGAGTCAATGGTGGTACCCGTATCAG
>CALCOP010000217.1 GCA_937897365.1 uncultured euryarchaeote | reverse complement strand
ATTACCTTATACGGCGGGGTGGTATCATTGCTTGGAGTTCTGCAGAACACCCTGGTGAAGATCTTCGGGATGCAATTCTAACCCTTGTTCCTCGGGAGAGTGCTTGAATGGATTCAAACCTTCAGTTGATGCTCTATCTCATTCCAACAATCGTTGGATTGCTTCTTGTGCTCCCGTTAGGACGTTCGCTCGTCACTCCTTTTTCTGAAAAATTTCCGTCCTTAGCGACCGAGCGTGGGCGCCTCTTCTTTGGACTCATAGTGACTTGCATAGCTGGAGCTGCAGTCTCTTTCCAGACACTTTGGATATCTTCTAAGATCAGTGAAGGAGGAAATTTCTGTTCCGCCAATACCGTCTTTTCATGTGATGATGTCATTGGCAATTCGGATTACAATGTCGACCCAATTCTGGGACTCCCATGGGGCGGTATTGGTGCGGGTGTGTTCTGTATCCTGTTGTATCTTGTTTATTCATCTTCCAAAGAGCCAAACGCAGAATGGGTTACTTTTCACTTGAAACTTGGAGCTTTGATGACGTTTTCGGGTTTCTTCGTCATCGCTCTACTCGTATACTATGAGTTCCAAATGGAGAAAATTTGTCAATACTGCACTACAGCCCACATCGCAAACATCGCAGCATTTATCGGTTTCTTCCGTCTAATGAAAATGAACGATTCAAGCACTTGGAACGAATCTTAATCGGTGATAAGATGAGCCGAGAAAGCAATTTTTGGGCTGTTTTTACTGCATTGGCACTTGCTGCTCTTCTCATTTTTTATGCACAGGACAAAGGTTTCTTTGAAAGTGAACAGGCAGATTCTTCTGATGGTGATTCAACTTCGTCAGTCGGCAATTCCACTGAGAATCAATTCTCAACGGCAGATTCACCTGATCCGCTGTCCTTAGAATGTCTTGACCACAGTGGACTTGCTCGACATGATCATGTCACCCTCAAAATTTTCATCGACGGCAGCCCATATACGATTGAATCAGCAATAGGTATTCAGACTGATATCTGTAACGGAAATGAAAACAACATGCACACGATTCACACTCATGACGACACTGGAAGACTCCATGTTGAGTTAAATGAGGCCGGCAATATCTCATTAGGCGTCTTTTTTGACATATGGGGTTTCCATTTTGATGAAACAGGCATCTTCGACTATAGAGCCAATTCCACTCATGAGATGGCGATGTATGTTCACGCCTCAAGCGAAGATGCCTCGGAGGAGAATCGCGTGCACTCATTTGATGATTATCTCATTCAAAACGGAGAAGTCATCGAAGTTCACTATCGGCCGAAGATCAGTTAAGGCGTAAAGCAGCCTTCAAAGAAAAGTGAATCTGAAGTGTCTTGGATTTCTTCCATCCGATGAACAGTAACATCAATCCGTTCATTTTCAACATAATTCTTACGCAGTTCATGCAATAAACTTCTTTGCACATCGGCAAGATCTTCACCATAGAGAATGTTGAGGTGGTGATTTTCCTCACCATCAACGGATACGGTGTATTCAACTGCCCACTCTTTGAGAGGGTGCCTTTCATCCCAGGTTACGTCTTCCCATGTTTCTGCCATTGTGTATAATATTGACGAGGTGGCTTATCAATGCTACGCAGTGATGCTTCACAAATGTTCCGGAATCCGGCGTTTTTATTCCGTTTCATGGCAGATATTTGTTGATGTGGCTCACTCTTTGTTCTTTCTCGGCAATACTGCGACAATTCCAGCACCAGCTGCGAGTAAAAGCATGAGGTGAGTCAATGACCAAGATTCTGGAATGTCTCGTGAGCGGAATGCAAACTCGACAGCACCATGTGTCCCGAGTGTTGCATTATGATTTGAAACTGCATCTTCCGTATTTTCATGTATCAAGAGGATGCTGAATTCTGCTTTTGATGCAAACGTAATTTCAAAATCACTGTCACAACCTTGAGATGATTCTGACCTCAATAGCCCAATACTCACTTCGATTGTCGAGGTATTAAATCGACATTCTGCAGTTGCAATCAATACTCGATCTCGATGCATTTCACCAGGATTCTTTATGCCCTCTGGAACCGGTTTTTGGTGCTCTAAGACAAGGAATGTCAATTGTGTCTGATTCATATCCGTATGAAGTGGTTCAAAAGAAGTCATTTGCGCAGTTATTCCTTCGCCATCTTGAGTTACTTCAAATTGGAGCAATGAGGTCGTCTGACGTGTGAGTTCTAAATCCAAGATATCTCGTTGGACATCAGTCCATGCCTCTGTACCTGAGCGAGGATTTTTCCCTTCGACAAAAAAGGTAGGAGAAGGTATTGAATCGCCGTGGATAATTCCAAGACGGTTAATTCGGTGCTGAGCAGCAGGCGGCTGAAAGCCGTCGATACCATCAGAAGGGTGATAGGCAACCATAGCGATTCTTGAGCCATGTGAATCAGCGACTCCCATCAAGTATGGATCGATGTCCGCACATGTTGGACACCATGTGGTTGTGATTTCTTCAATGAGGAGACTCCGACCTGTTGATTCGGTCGAGATTGGTTCAATCAGTGTTTCACTTGGGTCGACAATCTTAGCTTGAACAAGAGCGCTGCTCGATGTCAAGAGCAACAGAAGAGTTACGCAGAACAAAATCAAGGGAGGGCATTTCATCATTCAACCTCTTCCCCCATGCTGTTGCGAAGGTGGCGACCCCCTTCATCCCTTTGTTTCACCACTGAATGAAAGGGAGGTTTCTTGAAGAGGGGAGTGACGAAGGGCAATTGGAGGATTCAACTTGGCAGATCACTGGATTGAAAATCACAAACGTGATTCTTGGCGTAGGCAAGCCAAGGCAAGCGGGTATAGGGCTCGCTCTGCGTTCAAACTCAAACAGATTCAGGACCGATTTAGCCTGCTACGTGAGGGTGACATCACACTCGACGTTGGCTGTCATCCGGGAGGTTGGGCTCAGGTTGCGACAGAGCTGGTTGGTGATACCGGTTGGGTGATTGGTGTTGATTTGGAGGCTTGCCAACCCGTTGAAGGCTCTATTTTACTGGTCGGCGACATCACAGAAGAACACACTCAACAACGCGTTCTCGAAGAGTTAGATGACCGTCCCTTAAATTCTGTAATCTCGGATATCTCTCCCAACATTACAGGTAAATGGGATATGGACCAAGCAGTAGCAATGACATTAGTTGCTCAGGTTTTTGATTTCTCACTCCCCTTACTCTGTAAAGGAGGTTCCTTTGTTTCCAAACTTTTCCAAGGCGTCGGTGTAGAAGAATTGATTGATGTTGTCAAGCCTTTCTTTTCTGACGTTCGCCGTTTTTCCCCCCATGCTTCGAGAAATTCATCGTCTGAAGTCTATCTGATTTGCCGTAACTTCATGCCGTGGAAATATCGGAAAGTCAGCATCCTTGAAGGATATGAAACTGCTTTGAATCTCAAACTTAGTGGTGATGATATTGAAGAAGCCCCAGACATAATCAGTTCTTCTTTTTCAGTTCGTAGAAAGAAAATCGAATAGTTTGATGAGCATTGAGGTTAATCTCACCTCATGGAAAAGAACTCGAACAGCGCTGGAACGAAACACAAAATTACCCACACAAGACAAAAGATATCCGAATTAAACGCAAATCAACCAATTCATCGTCTTGAATTAGTTATACTTCGCGTATATCCTCAACGCATGGTTTACTCAGAACACTACGTCGGCCCAGTTGCAGCAGCTTGTGGGCGTGATGAAACCGGTCTCGTTGGCGTCGTATTGTGGGGAGAACAAATCCAACGAGTCAGAGTAGGTGACATCGTTTCGTTTGAGTCGGGGTGGTGTCGTGAGCGAAAGGGAGAACTTGTCGTCAGTACGGGTCGCAAAGGACGTTTGAATATACTTGGTCGTTAATCCATTTGGGTACGGCTCTAATTCGGTTTCACACCGGAATCAGAGGTGATTCAGCACGCAACCATAAAGAAGGGGAGGGCGTGGGCCATTTGTTCCTGAGGACCTATTATGACTGAAAGAGCAAAAAATTGCACATCATCTGGTATCCCGCTTGAAGAAACCGGCTCAACTTCATTCCCCTGCCCAGGTTGCGGCATAGCCATTGGACGAAGTCCACGTTGCCGTAACCAAGGCGTCATCTACATTTGTTCCAATGCGGAATGCAACTATCAGGGGCCCTGAGGTGATATCATGGGTATGGTAGCAATGACATACAAAATCAATCCTGATGCTGAAGTTGAAGATGTCGATGCTGAAGCAATCGCTGCATCTGTTCAAGGTCTTAGCGATGAAATCTATGACATCCAATCTGTCGAAGTCAAACCCTTGGCTTTCGGACTCAAGTTCGTACAAATCCATGTCGTCATGAATGATGGCGAAGGACTTGCAGATGCATTGGAAAGCAAAATCTCTGAGATTTCCGGTGTCGGAGAAATTGAAGTTCTCTCTATGGGACTTCTCTGAGTTCACTCATAATTGGTGAAGCGGGCAACGCATAAACTCTCTGAGCAGAGTTGTAGCATAACTTCCTGATGAAAGTACGAAACGGAAGCGAATGCATGCTCCCTCAGGGTGCCAACGACTGTTCTCAAGTGGTCCACTTTTCCATCGTTCTCCCATTGCATCATCGTTCGCAATCGGAACGCTGTCAATACTCATTTCATTGAAATTGGTAACAAGTGATCGGCGTGTTCCCCGTGTCGAAAGGCGAGGAATTGCTTCAACCTGCCAAGACACATCAGATAATCCCATTTGGTCGATGACGTTTTTCTCAAGGTCTCCGCCTAACCCATTACATGTTTGGATTTCACTTCCGGGAAGTGGACCTGTGGGAGCTAACCGCCCAAGTTGACAATTTCTGATAATCCTCGGGAGAGTTCTTTGTTCAACCAGAACGCAACTCGATGCGTCTAATTGGCCCTTCTCATCTATGCGGCCAACATAATCTCCTTCGATTGGAGTACTGATTGGGTGATTTTCGGACAGTCTTGCATGGAGTGATTTGTTGAACACGACTGATTGCAATGCGTGAATTGTCATCAATTGAAGATTTCCTGGCAACTTTCGAAATGCCCCAACGTAATCTTCAGGTCGGTGGAGAAGGTGTTCGACCATCTTACGCTCAAAACCAAGCCACTTTGGGGCCATATCAAGTCCTTCTTGGGTTGGTCCATGATTTCGAACATGTTCTCGAAATGCTGCGACATCAGGGTTTTCAGATTCACCCGCCATGGCAATATAAGTGAGTGCGGCCTGTTTCCAATCCTCTGATGTGACGTACTTACCAACTTCTGCAGTAACAGGCCGTCCAGCTCCAAAACGTTGAGGACCAATCCAGTTGGGGAAAGTACCTTCTCCAAGTTTCATTGCCATTTCCTTTTGAATTTCTTCAACCTGACTCAAAGCATCTTCCACAGACATCGGTGACCCATCTTCATGAGCACAACCCCGGACGACAATGGTAAACCGATTACCGCGATGATTTCCAAAACCGATTTTCTGATGCGTGCGCCCAAGAACTTCGATGTCTACATCTGGGATTTCGACACCCGCAACTTTTGCTTGAGGAGCATCGATTACAAACAACTGCTGGGTAATTGCTCGTTTGTCTTTCGTTCCTGCGAAAAAAATTCGATTTCGAGGTATTGAAAGTGCCTTAGCCAAAGTGTTGCAAAAACGATTTGTTTCCCAATTGGTAAGCATGATCTTAGCGACGGTGAATCTCCCTCTGCTATCGAGGTGAACGGGTGTTGAAATTTCTTCTACGCGAAAGTCCGCAACTCTCGCTTTCAAGACACCGCCAATTCCTTGAGTATCCGTAGCATAACCGTCAAGTCCGATGGATTCTGCAAGAGAATCCGTCCAAGTGGTCATTTCAATACCCCTATTTAGAGGCTAATGCTTGAGAATTCCTTGGCAAGTCCTGATACAATTTCTTTCAACACTTTATCAGACGAGTTTTTTCCAGATGTTCGAATGTAAAATTCAGGGTCATCAAGTTCTGGATGTCCTGGAAAATAGTTTGCGTACTCTACTTTTGAGTTGTTATTGAGGCGTTCACGAAGCATTTGCAAAGCGGTATGGCTTTCGCCAATGACTCGCAAGCGAAGTTCATTCTTTTCATTGAGGAGGACTTTAACAGGCATTGCAATCGTTCTTGCGACCTACCTTCTTGTTTTGAACCTTCTCCTTCACTTACGCCGTATCACTGCGCAAATAATTTTTCAGGCACGATTTAAAACGACCGAGAATGGCACATCTTGAGAACATTCGACCCCGTTTCTTTTTTAGTGTCTTTGCGTCGCGAGAACAATGGATACCACTGCTTTGGAAGAACGGATGGCCGGATGGTCATCTGCATTCCAACGAATGGCCCCAGCATTTCTTGTTGTCACCACCTTGATGACCGTTGCTCTTGGTGTTCATTTGGTCGTTTCTCCACCGACATTTAACACTGACTTAGCAGACTTTGCACCCAAATCTGATTCCAGAAATGCGCACGATGAAATTCATCAATTTTTCCCAAATGAGGCGCGACCATTATTCGTCCATGTTTCTGCTGATGATGGCTCTAATATTCTTTCTATAGATAATTTGAAGGTGATGGATAACCATCTCTCGCACATGGAAAATGAGTCTCTCAAGCGCCAAGATGCAGTTTCAGTATGGACCTCGGCACCGGGAATTGTGCAACTTGCACTTGATGAAGAAGCAAACGGAACTTCCTTAGCATCCGTTCAATCATGGGGTGAAATTCTCGATCTCCTCTTTGAGGAGGACACGGTATGCTCCTTGACTGCGGATGATCAACTTCTTTCCGCAGCCCGATATGCATCTGCTGCTCTTCTTCACACCGATCTCAACGTTGATGCAAGTTGCAAGTATCTCGAGGACGGGACGGGAGATGCTGCCCCAACTGCGACTTCGACACTCTGGGTCTTGGAAATAGATCCCGATCTTGACGAAGAGGAAAGAAAAGTCATCCAAGACCAATTTCGTTTGGAGTTTGCCGATCTTTCTGAATCCTCTGGACTTACCTATGGTGTTGCATCTCTCGATCTCATTTCCTATGATATCGATCAGGGAACTTTTGATAATTTGGCACTCCTTGTCATCCTTGCACTGCTGGTTGTTGTGATTCTCTTAGCGATTGCTTTCCGTTCACTGAATGATGTGGCATTCCCGCTTATTGGCCTCTCCTTTGCACTGATTTGGACGTATGGTATCCTGAATTCGTTCGGTGTGCGTTTCACAGCTCTTGAAGTTGCAGTTGCCCCACTCGTTCTCGGTCTTGGAATTGATTATGCCATACACTTGCAACGTGCTTATTCAGCAATTCGCAAGGAGCAGGATGATCCTGCTGAAGCGTGGCTAAGAGCCTGTGCACGCCTCTCCGTTCCTCTGTCGCTTGCAGTTGTTACCACTGTTGCTGCATTCCTGGCAAATATCATTTCTCCACTACCTCCAATTGCAACCTTTGGATATGCACTCGCATTCGGTGTCTTGTGTGCTTTTGTATCCTCGACTGTTGTCGTTGGTGCACTTCATGTGGTTCGCAAGAAGATGTCGTCGGTAACCGCAAGTCAGGCCATTACTATGCCGAGTTTGGTTCACTCAATTGTCGCAGTTCAACAAAAGCAACAGGTTTCTGTTTTACTGGTTACGATACTTGTTTCAGGAATTTCAATTTTCGGTGCAGTGTCACTTGAAACCGATTTCGACCTTGCAGACTTCGTCGACCCAGATATGGAAATCATGCAAGTAAGGCAAGATATGGCAGATAGCTACGACAGTGCTGGTTGGAAATTAATTTACATTCTTTTTGAGCCGGTCGATTCTTCCTCAAGTATACCAGGGGATTCACTCATGCTCAATGAGCTACGGGGACTGCACAAAGATTTGGAAACGAACCACGATGTTGTTGGAACGGATGATGCACCCGCTTCCCCCTCATATGAAGGTCCTTATGTCGTTCTTCGTGATGCAATCCTGCGTAACTCATCTTTTGGAGATGAGCATAATTTAGAAGTTTATGCAGGGGACGTGTATCTCAAGGATACTACACTTGAATTACACCTGGCCACGGTATTTTCCGAACTTTCATCGAATGAAACAGTGGCCGATGCGTTAACCGGTGAAACATGGGCGCAACGTATCGAACAGACGGTGTACCTCACGGATGGGGAAATCACATATTTCCGAACCGAAGTACGTGTTGAAGCCTCGACTTCAGCTCAATCTCAAATCGTCATCAACAATATTGAAGAGCAACTTGGCAGTACCTCAAACACTGGTACGCTACGTTACAATCTCGAATCGCATGCAAACCTACACGTTACAGGTGACTTGGTAATTTTACAAACAGTGCTTGACGGACTTAATGCCTCTCAGATTAAATCTACAACAATTTCTCTGTTCGTTTCAATGCTGGTTTTGCTTGCTTTGACACGTCGTGTAGTCCCAGCGCTTGTCGTTCTTCTGCCTGTTGCACTCGCATCGCTGTGGGTTGCAGGTTCAATGTTCCTCCTTGGCTTGAAATGGAATGTGCTTACTGTGATGGTAACTGCGTTAACAATCGGCATTGGTATCGACTATTCGATCCACATGTGGCGACGTATTGAGGTTGAACTTGCTCGAAGAGATACGCATTGGGAAGCTTTGAGAGCGGCGCTTTCGACCACCGGCGTGGCGTTGATCATGAGTGCCCTCACTACAGCCTTCGGATTCCTTGTCCTGTTGTTTTCACCAATGCCAGTCATCCAAGACTTTGGGTTGATTACTGCAGTGACCGTCTTCTTCTCGTTAATCCTCGCTCTTCTGCTTTTGCCGGTCTTGGTTGAACTCTCTGCGAGAAATAAGGAAGAGGTCTTAGAAATCGATGATGGCACCATCATTGAAGGCTAATTAGACGGTAGCAAGTGCGTCGGTTATTTCCTTCATCGAAAGATTTTGCTCTCTTGCAACCAATGCTAAACATATCCACGTACTCGCATATCGCAATGCCTGTTGTTTTCGCTTTGCTCGACGTTCGACTTCTTCAAGCGAGATTTCAGATGCTTTGGAAATGTATTTTGAAAGCCTTTGCGTGAGTTTTGCTCGTGGATCACTTGAACTGGTCGCATGATTCAGCGATTGAGTCTTTTCTTTTGTCTGCGTTGCTGCAACCTGCTTCGGCTCACTTACAACGGGTTGCTCTTGAATGTCATTCGCATCAACTGGATGGAGAAGTCGTGAGGGGCGAGGGAACCAACCGAGAGGTGATTGAACATTACGAAGCGAAACGGTTGGTTGAAGAGCATTTTCTTCACCGCTTAGCCAACCTTTGCCAATGAGTGCTTGAACAATCTTTTCGGCTTCACTTGGATTCACCCACTCCATGTCAAATGAGAGAATCCGTTCGATATCTAAGGCATCGAGAGCCTCTCCATCTCGAAAACAAATGGCGAGAACGCGTCGAATATCTTCGAAATCTTCGCTCGCCACAGAATGAACAATAGTTAACACTTCAAGAAGTTAAGCATTGAGTTTATTGGGTTCTTGTAAAGGATTCGTCGGAATTTTGAATCCACGTTCCGCATGTTGTTCCAGTGTACATTGTTTTGTTTTCTTCATACTGATAATCACCACCACCAGGCAATTGCGAATAATTTTGTACTGTGGTTCCAATGTCCGGCAGATGGGGCAAATCTATTGCGAGATTTTCTGCTGCTTGTTCACTTGTTTGTTTGGTTTTGGGTGGAGGTCCCTTGAGGTTTGGCGGTGATTTCTTTGGTTCGCTCTTTCGTTGTGGAGGTCCAGTAAGTGGTTTTGGTTCACTGGCGTTACCCGGACTTTTCTCGTCGACTTTTCTCATTCGGAGTGCGATGAATGTGAGTCCGATCACAACCACTATACCCGTACCGGCGGAAGCGAGAATCAACATACTTGACACTCCTTCATCTGCACTTGAATAATTTTGAATCCAGACATTATTCAATTCACTTAATTCCCATATCTCTTGCTCTCGATCAATTTCAATCTTCAATGTCCAATCTCCACTGGGGACAGTCAGCGAGCTGCGGATGTTTACTGCACTGTTCTCTGACATTCCAGTAAGCGATTCACGGGCAACTATGGTCGAGAGTTCGTCTTGAACGATACTGATAGAGATGTTAATTGGTACTTCAATTTGTTCTCCAGTGCTCAGTATTCTCATTTCCATTCGTAATGTAGAACCCGGTTTTTCATCACCTTCAAATTCGACAGAACCAAGAGCAAGGTCTGGTCCGATATTACTGAGTGATGAGATCAACCAAGGGTTGTTTGCGGAATTACCATCGGTAGCGGAGAGCATCCAACCCGCATCATCGCTTCCATTTGCCCAGCAGGCGATATTTGATTGAGTTGACAGCGTCGATGGATCACCTTGCTCAGCGAAGTTGAACGTGAAACTGAACAAAGTTTTGCCGTCAAAAACCGTGGATGGCTCCCGACTCAATGTTAGAGTTGGCCATTCAAAATCGAGTGCCCGTATTTGGCAATTAAGCGTCAAGTTACCTGTCCAAGAGTTGGCTTCTAAAATATTGACTCCAATTTCCACATTGTCCAGATGGTATCTCGAAACACCTGTTGTTAATGTCGAGGGTTGCAAGATAGGAGCTGCGCTGTCAAGTATCATGTTCGGTAATTCAGTTGTGAAGAGTTTCTCGGAGTCATATGGGTCCCAGATTTCCAAAACTGTTTGATGCCATAACCCTGAGCCAATCGGTGTTTGAATCTGTGTCGACAGTATACCATCGATGACTTCTGCTGTAAAACTACTCGAGAAAAAATCGTTCTGAATTTTTCCTCGCCAGAATACAGAGACATAACCGTTGTAAGATGAATTGCTTATCAGGTGGCTCACCGTTCCGTTAATGTGAACATATTCTCCTGTAATCATGCTCCAACCAGTGCTGAGTTCTCCTTGGACCGGACCATCACCATCTGTAAGAGGCTCGAGTTGGATTGACATTTGTCTTTGTAAAACCCACTGGTTTTGGCGACCAAATACACTGGTTCCATCATAATCATCGACTTGTACCTCAAGATAGCCAAGGCTGAGAGCAGAATTGACAAAAGTCCAACTGACTTTTCCGATGAAGTAAATCACAAAACTATTGTTTTCAATTGTAGCATAGCAAGTTGAATCGACTTGAATACGTGCATCCATTTCTTCACATGTGTCAAGATTCGTGTTGTAACGCATTCCGAGAGTCTCATCTTCACCAAGTTCAATTCGCACTTGTGAAATGTCTGAAATGTTATTGCTGTCACTTACAATAACTTTCCAGCCGATGTCACCCGTTGGCTCTAAGCGCTGTTCACCAGCAGTGTTCGTATCAAAAAGTGGCTCAATTAAAGAAACAGTGGCTTTTTGTGGCGTTCGACTCATCCAAGATATTATTCCATTTTGGGGTGATTGAACACCTGAACGGATATTCTTTCCAGCCAGATTTGTACCTTCAAGTGAAACATATACCATTTGATGGTCCTCATTTGCCGTATCGTTCACTGTTAGATTCAATGTCCAAACATGTCCAATGTTGAAAAAATAGAGCGCAGTAGTGATTGCTTCATTCAGCGTAAACTCACCATCGGAGTTGGTGTCATGAAGTGCCTCAACCCAGACATGTGCTTGTATTGATTCATCGCTAAAACCGCCGACATCATAGAATTCAAATTCGACATTTCTCGCATTCATCTCATTGAGGTAAGTCTCCGGGTCCGGAGAGGTTCTGATCTGGACTGGTTCATCGACATTGAGGATGAACTCTTTCATGGAAGGTAATACATTCAATTCAAAGTCATCTTGAGTTCTTGCTTCAATCCAAACATCTGCATCTCCAGAGCTTGTATTTGGAAGTTCGAGACTGGTCACTGTTTGGTTTCCTGTTTGGAGCGTAAACCATTCGCCGGTAGAATTGAACCATCCATTACTCGGACTCTCAACATCGATGTGTAACCGAGCTTCAATCGTTCCATACAGGAGTCGTGCACCAGTAGAATTGAAACTATGGTCGACAGTTACATCAAGAATTGCTCCGTCTGGAAAGACTTCACCTGTTTGCACTTCAGGGCCTCCTTGGCTTGAGAAGTGCGATGAGTAATCAAGGACATGAACATCGAGTAGATTTTCTATATTGATGATATCAGGACTTCTATACGCCGTCTCATGCAGTCCGTGTGTTTGAATTTCAATGACATAATAGTCACTGAGTAATCCTTCCTCAACTGCGAGACTCCACGTAATTTCATCGCCATCGATTGAGGAGGAAGTTTGAGAAACAGTGATATCACTTTGCTTCAGTATCCCATCGATATCATCGATAGAGAAAGAGTCTGTTTTTGGATCCCAAATGATTTCCGCAGAATTACTGCTTGGGAGAATAAAGCCGTCACTGTTGGTTGCATGTAAGAGCAACGAGTATGTGGAATCAGGTGAATAGGCTGAGTGGAATGAAATCACATCAACTGGCGCTGCATTTGGATGGAACGATACAGGGGGTGTCCCGAGTAGTGTAGATTCCTCTGCAAATACTTTGACGAAATCGAGATCTGGCGTCTTCCAATTGTTCAAATCGCTTGTATTCAATTGAATTCGATATTGGAAAAATGATTTTTCATGACCGACGGCAACGATGGAATGGTTTCCAATATGGTGAAATTGAGAACTGTTTTGTGGCCCAACTGGGAGCCAATTAGATGACCCAACCTCACCAGCATCTTGACCGACCTTATACTGTAATTTGAGTTCTGTATCACTCGGGCTTTGTCCGGAGAGTTCGAGCCAAATCGGTGATGATGTCCCGTGAACGGTTTGACGCAAATCAAAAACTTCAGATGTCAACCAGCCATTATGTGATTGGGGATTCACAAAATGTTCGGAAATGTCGTTGTAATTGGTCCCCCATGATGAAAATCGATAGAAAGATGAATCTCCTGTTGCATAAATGATTGAGCCATTTGTTCCGGTGATTGTATGGTCATACATGTCTGTGGAGAGTTGTCCGTGCGTATTCATAGAACCAGTGCGTGGGTTATAGCCGTACACATCACCAGATTGTGAATTGAAACCGGTTCCAGTTACACCGCCAGAAATGATAATTTCATCGTTATGTATTGTCGAGGCATATGCAGCAATTTCAAACGGTAAAACGGAGTGAATTGTCCATGTATCGGTTGAAACATCGTAAACTTCGGTATGGTTTGATGGGGCAGTTACAGTTTGGTTGAGTGCTGGGTCAAAAGCGGTACGAATTCCGCCTAATGCATACAGTTTGCCATGGTATTCTACCAAGGAAAAGGAATGCCTCGGAGCGCTCATATTTGCCATTTCATCCCAAGTATCAGTATTCGTATTATACCGCATTAAACGGTCAGTAGAATCGGATCTGTCTTTGCGACTCACCCCGCCTGCGACATAAATGAAGTCACCAACATTGTCGACTCCCGCTAAACCCACAGCCTTACCGCTTGGCATTGAAGTCCCCTCAATCCATGTGTCATTACTCGTATTAAGAATCTGAACAAGTCCTTCTGAACGCATTTCAGGTGTCGTGTAAGGGTGGAAATCTCCGACCGTATACACTTTTTCACCTATTGAGGTGCAACCAAAATATTTCTGAGTCATTGGCATGCTCGCATCTTTAAGTCCCCAGGTCGCGTTTGCAACACTAAAGACTTCAACAATATCCGTGTCGGTTTCATCGCCGCTTTGCATAGGATTTGGGTCGGCTCGACCACCCATAAGTAAGACTTCATTGGTCGATGGCACGTGTACTGCACAAGCACCTGCACGGGCGAAAAGAAGTCCTGAGTTTGTGATTCCTTGCCACGAAATGAGTGGGCGTTCCAATACAGCTTCACCTGTCGACTGGTCAATGCTTACCTTGCTGTTGCTAAACCCGTTCGTTTCATTGAAATCCACATCGTAATGAAGTGTGTTTAAACTTTGATTGTCATCAAAGTCAAGAGAGTTTTCTTGTGCGGTCATGAAGGATTGTAAGGGGGTGAGCAGCATGAGAAGCATCATGGCCACAGTTGGCATAAGTCCACGGTACGAACTCTTGCCCATGTGTGTTGCCAGTGCTGTCGATTGAATACATTTACCCTTGAGATATTACGAACAATTGGTAAGAGTTCAAGAAGTGTCAACAGAAGTGTATGTTTGTGAAGCATAGTTTCATTGGCTCGGGCGGTATGCGCCTTACGGAGGAGGATTGTATGTCACGAGAATACATCGCAAGAGATCCCCGTACTGGCCTCCCAATTGCGGTTGCTAAGCAGCGAAAGTCAAAGAAGAAAATCAAGACAGAAACTGGCCCTTGGGTTGCTCTTTCTGACGCTGATGTTCTCTCGCTCTCCAGCGGTGAAATCGAGGAGGCATCCGTTCGCTGGAAGGATCGAACTGTTCAACTCAATCGAACACATGCGATTCGAGCGCTGGGAAGATTTCACGGAGCCCGTATCCATCAAGCACATACTTTTTTGTTGCAAGGTTTAGAATCAGATGACGCAGAAATTCGTGTGGCCGCCTTGGATGTTCTACCTGAAGTCGCCGTATTGAAATCAGATGAATTGTTTGATTGGCTTTCCGTACTTTTGGATGATGATGATGTCAACGTCCGTAAAGCGGCAAGCCGTTGCCTAACGACAACTTCTCCAGTATTTCCTTCAGGCGTTTCCTCGATTTTGGCAAATGAACTACGTTCAACTCTCCGTTACCGGAGTGATGCAGCATGGGCCGGATTGTCCGGATTGTGTGAAACATGGCCTGAAGTTGTTGTTGACCATGTTGATTCTCTCTTGCTCGAGGAAGATATGCAGTTACGTAAAAAAGCGACTGGGCTTCTTCGAAAAATTATCAATAAGGGAGATTCAGCGGTATGGGATCTCATTTCTTGGTCTCTCAACGACGCAGAGGTCGAAGTACGACGAATTGCTGCTAAAAATTTGCCGACGCTCGCTCGAAAAGAATCGAGAATCGCCACTCTCTTTGCCGAACGAGCGTTGGTCGATTCAGACTCTGATGTGCGCTTGAGTGCAATCAAAGCGGTTCAGGTGTTGGATACAGATCATGGTCGCGCCCGTGAACTTGTCGTCCGTGGCACGAAATCGAAAGATCTCAAGGTTCGTTCTGCATGCATCGAATTACTGCCACGATTGTTTGGTGAGGAAGTTCTTCGAACCATGGCCGAGGAATTGCTCAACGATGAAACAGATTCGAAAATTATTGCTTCGCTTAAGGAAATGGTCTTTGACGTTTCACTTGAAGGAACTGAGGCTCAAAAGAATGCCCAGTTGGCTCCAGCAGCACCAGTTCCTGCTTTGGATCGTGAGGTCGCTGAATCACAAGGAAAGCGAGTTGGATTGGAACCAATCCGCTCAACATCTGAAGAACAAACACCAAAATCGAAAACAGAACTCATTCGAGAACTTCATGAAAAGGAGCAGAGTCCAGTTGCCCCAGAAGCAACACCTGAACCAGTATATCGTGCCGTCAGTCAGGATGAATTGATGGGCTATGATGACGATTTTGAAGATGAAGAACCGGACGATGACGCTGATTATTTCTAAAATCTCGTTCAGATTCTGATTTCTTTTTTCCCGATTCTATGTCGGTATGGTTAAGAAGGGAGTGTCAGTGGGCCGATTGCTTAAGGTGAATATGATGGATGAAGCATTCAATGACAAGGCTGAGCAATTTGAACGCTTGTGGGATGGAATTACCCCCAAAGGCATCAATCGAAACAAATCCTTGAAGTTCCGACAATACATTTTGGAACATGTTCGACAGATGCGTCGTCCTCTTACCCGTGACAATGCTCGAAAGTATTGGATGGGCGTTCTCCAAGCAGAAATCGCAGAGCGCGAAAACTTCTGATTCCACTCGAATGGGTTGCCACCGTCTCGGCGACCCACTCGATACACCGAGACGGAGCTGATCAAATGTTCACAAATACCCGATTCGACTCATGGGACCTTCCCCAAAACCTTCTCGATAGCCTTCATTCGATGGGCTGGGATTGTGCCACTCAAGTTCAAAAGGACACTATTCCACTTGCTCGCTCCGGTCGCGATGTCATCGGTCAAGCACGTACGGGCTCAGGTAAAACCGCTGCTTTTGGACTGCCTATTCTTGAGCGTTGTCAAGCAACTGGAAAACTCCAAGCATTGGTTTTGACACCAACCCGAGAACTCGCAAATCAGGTTGCTGAGGAGTTTGGTAACTTACAGGGCGATACTGGATTAAAGATTATCACTGTCTATGGAGGCACTGATTTGGAAAAGCAAGCGAAAACGCTCAGTGGTGGTGTCGATATTATTGTTGGAACTCCTGGACGAGTAATGGATATGACTGAGCGAGGTCATATTGATCTTGAATCACCTACCCTGTTCTGTCTTGATGAAGCCGATCGAATGCTCGACATGGGATTTTTCCCTGATATTATGTGGGTCATTGAACGCATGAAAAATCGTGAACAAACGCTTCTGTTCTCCGCTACTTTCCCGCAAGAAATTATCGATGCAGCTCATGAGTTCATGAGTGAACCCGAATTTGTCCTCACGAATACCGAGGAACTGGATATTCCTCCGATTGATATGTTTAGCATTAAGATTGGTCGAGCAAACAAACTGTGGGCACTTGGTCGTTTGATGTGTCGAATGACAGATACCGACCAAACCATCATTTTTTGCAACACAAAGCGAATGGTTGACCTCGCTGTGCAGCGATTAAATAAGCATCGTTTTGTTGTTGAAGGATTACATGGAGACCTCAGCCAAAATCAAAGAGAAAAGATTCTTGCTCGATTCAAAGAAGGTGAAGTCAAGACCATTGTTGCAACGGACGTTGCAGCACGTGGAATCGATGTCGATGGAATTACACTGGTAATCAACTATGATTTGCCTGTTGATTTGGATTCATTCATACACCGTGTTGGTCGAACCGGACGTATCGGTCGAAAGGGAGAAGCGTGGAGTTTAGTTTCTCGCGACGATGCGCCTCAGCTTTCGAAAATTATGGCAACCTACGGTCTTGATATCATCGATTCAGATGCACCTGAACTTCCGGAAGGAATTGACCGTGACCCCGTCACTCGA
Source organism: uncultured euryarchaeote (assembly GCA_937897365.1). Classification (GTDB taxonomy): domain Archaea; phylum Thermoplasmatota; class Poseidoniia; order Poseidoniales; family Poseidoniaceae; genus MGIIa-L1. Next base: position 9,541 of record CALCOP010000217.1, on the reverse strand, counting down.
CAAGATGATTTTGGGGAAACCGCAGACGTCTTCGGCTTTGTAACGCTTCATCTTGATATTGACCGTTCCACTGCTGGCTCTTCTCGCTCAGTTGCTCATTGGTTCCAGAGTTCACTTCGATGTGATGAAATGGCCATCGGTGATGTTCACTTTGAGAACGGTTCAACCTTCATCAGCATACACACAAGTAAAGTCGGACTTGCCATTAAGGCTCTTGAGAAGCACGACATGGCTGGTCAGAGAGTGACCGGAACCGTTCATGAGTGAACTTACTCTTCCTCAGATTTTTTTCTCCAAGAACCGGTCTTTTTCTTGTGGTGACGTGACTTCTTCTCCTTGTCGAGGTTTTGGTTCTCTCCATCGTCATTCGTTTCAGTATATACCGGCCACAAACCGTTCTCGTCTGGTCGCTCAATGACAACAGAGGTACATGCGAGAGTGAGAATACTCAGTGCCGATAGGGACCATGCGTATCCAATGGCATCATCCCATCGATTCTGTGCTTGTCCACATTCAGAGGTCACAAGTTCGGAGAAGTAACAGAAATCAAGTGTCTCTTTAGCGGCCATTGCGTCTTCATTTGAGGTGACATTGTAAACAGCAAAAATCAGCAACATTATTGAGCCTGCAAGCAAGTAGAAATGCTTTGATTCCCAATTCTTTCTGAACTTCAACCGCCATTTGTCCTCACCTGCAGCACTTGCATCAAGTGTTCGTGCCGGACCACCAACTTTCCAAAACCAAAGAACCCACATGGTCACGAGCACCAGCAGAAAGCCCCATTCATAGACTGCAGTATGGAAGTTCCACATTCCAGAAAGGCAGGCGGCTTGGTTTGGATTGATACTGCAATCACCGACTGCAATTGGATAAAACATCACTAAACGCATGATGTTGAGTACGTAGATGATGCTACACATCACAAGAATTGAACGAATTTTCAAGCGTTGAGGAACGCCTTCCGTCATCGCAACGAGCGTTGATAAGAAAATCATTTCATGGACGCCTGCGCATTCATCAGAGACATACAATCCCACGGTGTTAAAACTTCCAGGAAAGTTTGGATGGCTGAGATCAATACGTGTCGTCCAACCATTATGCGTCGACAATGTTGATGCGATATATTCTCCATCACTGTACAAAAAGTTGGTAATCGCATTCCACAACCATGCTTCAGTGACTTGCAAGGGTGCAAGGGTGTCTGAGGGTTGTGTCAAAAACCAATAGAAAGCCTCAACACAGAGCAGAGCTAATGGAATTCTCGCGTACCGTAATCCAAGTTGAGCAACTTCAGACCATTCCAAATCTTCCTTAGAAGATGTGGACTTTGCGTTCTTGCTCATGACCTTGCGTAGACGACCCTCTTCATCAAGTTGCGGTTGGGTTTAACGGGCATTTTAGGAAAGTGTTCCTCATTTGCATTTGGGAGGCTTTGAAAAGGATGGCGCATTGGAATAACCATGGTCGAGGTCGTGTCCTTAGGACATGAGCCAACAGTTGCTCCTACACATAGCCTTGATGTGGTGGGTTTCTTCTGTCCTGTACCTGTCGCTGAAGCCAAAAAAGCCCTTTCAAGCATGAAAGTCGGCGACGTTCTTGAGGTCCTTGCTGATGACCCTGAAACCCTCCACGATATGCCACTGCTGATGTCTCGAGGTGAGCATGACATCCTGTCAATTGAAGAAAATGCCGGAGAACTCCGGTTTCTTATCAAGGTGATTAAATGAGCGAAAAAAATGATGAAATACAACTTGTAGAGAAAGATTCTGTTCCGAGCGAAGCTCGATTGCCAACAGTTCATGGTGACTTCAGCATTCGCGTATTTCATGAGTCCTCTACAGGTTTTGACCACGTTGCACTTACGCTCGGTGACATGTCTGGCCCTGATCCAGTTGTCATCCGAGTGCATTCTGAGTGTCTAACCGGAGATGCTTTGGGAAGTCTGCGCTGTGATTGTGGTCCCCAACTGGATGCGGCCTTGAAAGCGATTGTTGAACGTGGATGGGGTTGCTTACTCTACTTGCGCCAAGAAGGGCGAGGAATCGGCCTTCATGCAAAAATTCAAGCATACCATTTGCAAGATAAAGGTGCAGATACACTCGATGCAAATTTGATGCTTGGCCTCCCCGGTGACAGCAGGGATTACAGTATTGCTGCAAGTATGCTTTCCGCCCTCAACATACCCAGAGTAAGCCTTCTATCGAACAATCCAAACAAGAAAAGTCAGCTGGAAAAGCATGGTATCGAAGTTGTAGAATTACTTCCTTTGGTTGTCGGAGTCGGAGACCAAAACAGGTCGTATCTTGAAACCAAAGTTGAGAGAATGGGTCACCAAATCGAACAAAGTAAACTCAATGAAAATTAAAGGGGCCGTGACCGAGAATCGAACTCGGGCTGGCAGAACCACAATCTGCCGTGCTAACCCCTACACCATCACAGCCATGAGAGGTAAGTTGCCGTTATGCGCTTGGTATTTCAACAATCCGCAGGGGACACCCTGTGCGTAAATGCCGAAGAAATCAAACGAAAGACCCTCTTCTTCAAGTGTATTCGATAGCCTCATCTCTACATGCGGAGTTTCAAAGTAAGAGTTCTGACCTCATTTTTGCTTCTTTTCGTGCTTCTTCTTGCCCCCTACAGCGCAGTTTCAGCACGTTCTGTTCATGAAACCAGAAATGTCGATCTCTTTCCTGAAGGAGATTTTTCTCAACCTTCGAATTGGACATTAGGGGCGCTCACCTCTTTTTCTGAAACCTCCGCAACCTACACTGATGTTATGGTTGCCGACCAGCGCTTAACAATGGTTCACCAGCGACCAATGAACCAAGATTCAATGACTTTTTGGGCGCAAACTTCACCCACAGATTCCAACAATTCCTTGGGCACTCCGGACGGAGCGGTTTCGTGGTCTACGGGCCCTGAGATACAATTGTCATCGTTCAATGCATTTGGCTCGACAGGGTATGAGGTTCTGTCAGTCAATGTCGTTGTCGCTTGTTCTGTCCCCGATCCTCTGTATGAAGATTCGGTACGTTTCTCAATCAACTATGATAACGGGCAATATTACGAACCATTGACGACTTTTTCGAATACCCAAGGGGCACTGAATTACCTTGATAATGCTTGGTCATACAACATATCTCAATTAGCGAACTGGGATTGGGACATGATTCAAAATGCAATTCTCACACTCGATTATGTCTCGGTTGGCTCGACCGACGATTCTCAATTGAATGTTGATGCAGTGGGCATGCAAGTCGTCATGAAAACACCGTGGTATGGTGGTGAATACGGTTCTGCTCTCGCCCAATTCAGTGGTCATGAAATGCCTTTATTCGGCCTTGACTTGACTCTTGGAACATCAGATAACATGGCCCTTTCGTCATGTGGTCTTCAATCAAGTACTCCCGGTTCAACCGGCGTTTGGACCAGTGAAATTATTGCAACTCCTCCTGGTCAACGTATTGGAAGGGCGCATTTTACTCTGCAAAACGAATCTCTTGATGATGTCATCCTCGAGTATGCGTTTTCTGATGACGGGGTGACATTTTCAGATTTTGCTCCAATGAATGAACACATGCTTCTTCCGAACCATGCTTTCTCGAAATTGCGGCTTTCGACAATCGATGCCTGTATTTCTACGGTGACTGTTGACATCAACGACCCTACGCTTACTTTGCAAGGTCGCATTTTCGGTGATGTCGATGGTCTTGATACGAATTATTCACGATGGCTCTTGTTTGTCAATGATGAACTTGTAACAAATCAACCGGTTGAATTGTCGCCCTCTCTGGCCCTTTCGTTCCCGATTGGAAAGCATATGGCAGAAGGTGATACTTCAATCAAAGTCGAACTCAAATCGTGGTTTACTTGGGATTCCAGCGGTAATGCAAGTACAACAGCATTTGAAATTACGTCGATGTCTGTCGCTGGCGGATATGAAATTGAGTGGGATGAAGACCCTGTATGCGTTCCAGTTGGTGAACAATCCTTGACTGAAGATGGAGGTGGCAGAATCTTGCCGTTCTTGTATCGGTGTACTGATGATAGAACTGCATATGAGAATCTTCAAGTCACCTTCACAAATTCGAACCCGGACCTTGTCGTCGTCGACCTCACAGAAGGTGATATTCGCTTATCGCTTCAACCTGAATCCTCTGGGCAAGCAACAATTCAAACGACCGTCACAGATGTAGCCGGAAATACATGGACTGAACAATTTCTGGTTCACGTTCAAACTGTGGATGATTCACCACTTTTGCAAGAGTTCCAATCACTTGTGCCGGTCGAACTCTCAATGCCAACCGTACTCTCTTTCGACTATTCTGATGTTGATTCTACGGGGTTAACTGCATCCACGAATCGCTCATGGGCAGTTGTTGATGTTGTGAACAAAACAATCACTGTAAATGCACCCAGCCCTGGTTTCACATCTGTTTTGATTTCATTATGTGATCAGACCTCATGCGATGAGCGTATATTAGACCTCGAAGTACTTGCTTTACCAGACTTATATGTTGAAGAGATAGATGTTGGCAGTGATGAAATTCGAGCAGGAGATATTGTTCCTGTTCGTGTGCTGATACGTAACATCGGTCAAGCAGAGGCGACCCTGATCTCTGTCCGTTGTGAAGTAAACTCAGAACTGATTGATTTCGAGACACTCCCAATGCTTCAACCGGGCACTGTTGCCTACATCACATGTGATTGGCAAGTTCCTGAGGATAAAGAACAGGTTCAATTTAGAGCGATTATCGATCGAGGGATGGAAATTGCAGAAGGACAAGAAGACAATAATGATGCGGCGTTAGCTGTTGCGATAGAGCCTGCTCTTTCATCAAACAGCGACCAATCGAGCTCAAACCAAATTTCGGATGGAATATTTTGGAGCCTCACCGCTCTTGCATTATTCGCAATTGTAGGTGTTTTCATCTTTTTGACACCGGCCAAAATCAAAAAAGTTGAGTGATTGTTTTTTCTTTTGCATGAATCGTGCAATACAATCCGTGATGACGGATAACGCGAAAAACACCCTCAAAGTTCATAGGGAGACCGTCTCACAAAAACTTGCTTTGAGGCCGTGGGGGCCGTTCAACACCTGTTGACAAAGTGGATGTGGGAATCATGTCAGTATTGAAAATACGAATAGAAACAGAAGAATACATTTACGAAGAATACGTTGAAGCTTAAGAATCGATATAACTCACTCTGGAGACTTCCAGCGGCGAGGATATAATCCTTCATCGAGCAAGACCATACTCGGTCGTGCGACTTCACCTTCACTTAGTGTGGCGATTTCATTACTGCTCTGCGTGAGCGTTACAATTCCAACTGCCTCACCCTTGAGAGTTTCAATCATCACTTGCTTTCCAGCTTTTATGTCGGACTGAATATTGACAATTCCAGGACGGAGTAGAGGTGCACCGTGGGCAAGAGCAGCAGCTGCACTATCTTTGACAGTTGCAGATGGTAAGTCGAGCAACAATTTCTCAATCGGATGGATTACACGAAGGAGTGCTTGAGGTTGGTCACATTCCTTCCACAACCATATCGCATCAGCGAGTTCTTGCATAGTGATGCAATCATCGAGTGTGAATACCCCAGAAGTCTCTCTCCTCAGCTCTTTCAACTGAACTTTCATGTCGAGCAGTAATCCCATATCTCGAGCGATTGTTCGAATGTATGTACCGGCCTCACAATGAACACGAGCAATCATATCATTGCCTTTGACTTCGATATTCTCAAAGGTGTAGATTTTACGTGTTCGTACTTGCACCTTTACCGCCGAGACCTCCGGAGGGACATTGTAGACCCTTCCTGTGAGTTTTTTCATGACTTCTTCCAACCGCTCTTGATCCGGGGCGGTTGCAAACCTGAATACGCAGATGTAGGTTTTTTTGTGAGTCAGTATCTTCTTTGTTAATTTCATAGCCTTTCCAGCCATTAAAGGGAGAACTCCGGTTGCAAATGGGTCAAGTGTTCCACCATGACCCAATCGTTCGAGTCCGAACAAGTCACGAGCCCATGAGGCGAGTTGGTGGGATGTCGGGCCTGCAGGTTTATCCAAAAGAATGAATCCAGATGCAAGTCGTTCCATGACATCTCGTGAATCCGGTATTCCTCCAATCGAGGGATTCGTAGAAGCGTCTGCATCAAGAATGTGCTGTTTCACAGTGATTCCTCCAAAATAGTGATGGCAGCAGCGAGTACTTCTTCGCTGCCAAGGTTTGTTGCGTCAAGTAATGAGGTATAGGGTTCACGCTGTTCAGGCAGGAGTTGATACAATTCCAAAAACCGCTCAGCATCGACAGATGAACGCTTTTTATTTTCCTCAAGCGCCCGTTCTATAGAAATGTCTTCGCGATGAGATACGCGCTTTGCCCGTTCCATTTCATCGACTTCCAGCCATAGGCGGACACAGGGAATCTCTAATCTGTATGCCCACCATCCGGCCAGGCGTGATTCAACAATATCTGCAGAATCTTCAAGCATTTTTTCTTGGAGAAGTTTGTCGAGGTTGCGATCAACTTCGAGGTCTTGCTTACACAATTCACCAAATTCTTGTAAGCTCATTTCTCGACGGGCAGCTTCACTTCGGAAAACATCACCCCCGTTAAGTGCGGTCCATCCAAAGTGTTCGATGAGGCCTCGAACCAATGTGCTGGTTCCGCTTCCAGGGTGACCTGAAACGGTGATGCGTGTCATCTCTACACCCACTCGTGACGACAAACGTCACAACGTCTGCTACGTGCACCAAGTCTTGTAATCATGGTCAGTCCACATTGAGGGCATTCATTTGAGTCTGAAACCCTGGTCGCTGACTCTTCTGAAGCGTCATCTTTGAACGAAGTTTTTGTTTTTTTACGGTTGTTTTGCGAGTTGCGTTGTCCACGTTGTTTCCTGCGTTTTGCATCGCTGTCTTTGGAACTGCTTGACGTCACGACCAAATGGAGCAGTGGTTCTTTGAGTGTATCGCCAGCAGTGACGAGAGGATGGTTTCTGTAGCGAAACAGCTTGATGTGACGGTCAATAACCCTTCCAAGGGGTGCGCTCATGCAAATGTAGGCACAAATCCAAGCGGGGAAGAACAAGAATTTGTCTTCAAGTAAATTCCATTCAGATACCCAAGGTAACGATACGTAATCAACTCGGAAATTTTCTACAGCCATCGTGAGCCATGCGAAGATTGCGATGATGAATATCATCGTGAACATCATCGGTTTCATGGCGCCCATTTGAACTTTCAATTGTTCAGGCATCATTTGCTGTTGAAGGGTCGTCGCCTTCTCTTGAAGAATAGTGTCACGAGACATTCGTGCATCGTTCAACATTTTTCGGACTTGTCCTTGACGATGTCCGATGTGCGCCTGCGCCATAGGGTCCGTGAAAAAATTCCTCAGAATTGTGTTCATGGTCATTGAGAAACTACCTAAGATGAGTACAGTGAATACGAAATATGCTTCCTCGGGAAGGATAGGTGACAGAATCGGGTCCGCTGTATCACCTAATGAATTACGAATACTTGGGTTCATGATGAGTAATGTCATCAACACCATTATTCCGAGCATCATCAGCATTGAGCCGCCTGGCGGTTGCGGTGGCGGGGGCGAATTCCCACTGGACATAGACAGAGGGCTGTGCATAGAGGGCATGAAGGTTCGCTTTGAATTTTCAGCAACATGTCGTTTCATCCATTCTCGCCGAGGGTTTGAAACGATGTGACAATATCGGACTATCATGCGCCGCAGAGACCCATTGGATTTGGACCGGACATGGCGTCACTCAGTCCCCATGCCAATGCCGAATCGGCCAGTCTGCGTCACATTAGATGAAGCAACTGAACAGTTACAACGACTTGGCACAAATCCTCGCATATTCCTATGGACGGATGCCGAACGTCGTTGTCCTCCCGGATGGGGTTTCATTGCAAGTGTACGACAAGGAATACCCCCTGAAGGAATCGAAGCCGAGCTTCAAGCATGGATGGGTCAATATCCTGAAGCATGGTTAGCCGTTGATATGAGAGATGGCGTCATCACTCCTTCAACACTCAGTTCTTTGGATGAGGTTCTCTCGAAGGTCAATCGACCAATTCTGGTGATCGTAAGTCATTCATCGGATAATGAAAACTGGCCTCAGTGGGTCTTCCCAGAGTAAGTGCTTTCGCACATCACTTTGAACGCCTTACTTAGAAGGTGTAGAAACAAACTGGGCAAGATGTTGCATCTGCAGCGCACATTGCATTACAAGTAGGACATGCCTTTTCTTCAGCCCCAGCCTCCGCTTCTTCAGAATCGACTTCTTCGGTAGCCTCATCTGATGACGCTTCTTCTGCAGTCTCTTCGACAGCTTCTTCAACTGTTTCTTCAACCGTTTCTTCAGATTCTAGATTCGCATTCCAAGCATCTGCTGCATCTTGCAGTTCGGCTTTCTTGAGGTATCCGTTGTTATCGGAGTCAAAATTGACGGCATGTGCGACAAACTCATCACGAAGTGCTTCATCAATATTGGCAGCAGCCATTACACGAAGCAAGACATCCTCTCTCCATGAGACATTGATTTCAACCTCTTCTTCAGCGGCTTCTTCCTCAGCAACGGCTTCTTCTTCAGCAGCTTCTTCTTCAACGGCAGGTGCGATGTCTTCAGTTTCGACTTCATCACCGAAGTGGACACCGTGGAATCGGTTACCTGCTTCGCCGTCAATGACACCGGGGCCATGAATCTCAAAGGAGACTTCCAAGCGTTCACCCTTTTCGACAATTGGAATTGTCCAAGTGATGTGAGTACCCCCTTCACCGACTTCTGTGTTCATTTCACAATCGTCTCTCTTGTCAGAGTTTCCTCGAATCAACCAATCCTTAATTTCGAACTTTTCAGGGATGATATCATTCAGAATTACATCTTTCAGGGCAGTATCTCCGTCGTTGGAGAAGAGAATCAGCACTTCGTGACGACCCTTGCCACCAATCTTTTGTGTCGTCTTTCCAAACGAGAAGTCGCGTCGGTTGTGAATGACACTGATTGCAGGAGCTTCGGTTGTATCAACGGTGCAAACAGGTCCATATCGTTCAGCACTAAATTCGGTTCGTGCTGGAGCGGTAATGTTCGAGTTGTCGGGCGACGGATCGGGAGCAACTAACTCGTATTCGATGGTCATGCTCTTGCCAGGTTTGAGTCCGACAGGTCCACGTGCACCGACTGTGACGGTCATGGTATGCCCATCGCCATCAGGGGAACGGTTGGTCTTTTCAAGAGTGATTCCACTGTTGATTTCTGCCTTAATTTGTTCAGCATCGAGTTCTTTACCGTTGACCTTAATTGTCATCGTTGAAACATCTGGAGCGTCAAACAAACCTGGAACATCATCAGTGATTCGCATTAAATTGATGTCAGCTGAACCGTTATTGGTAAGCGTCAACGTAGCATTCACTTTTTGAGAGCGATATGAACGCAGGCCAGTGGTCGAATAGACCTTGTCGAGATTTGCTTCAACAACTTGCAAAGTCTTGGATTCAAGGCTGATAGAACCTTCAGTACTTCT
>CALCOP010000216.1 GCA_937897365.1 uncultured euryarchaeote | reverse complement strand
CGCCTTGGACGTCTTTATCGTGAGGAGGTGTGTTCTCTTGTTCTCTATGAAGCGGACACTGAGGTCACTGTTGATGCGTTCTTACCGCACAGTCATCCCGGTGGAGAGGCCTATATTGTGCTTGAAGGCGAAGTGTGGGATGAGGATGGAACCTACCCGACTGGCTCTTTGGTTTGGATGAATCGTGAGACAAGTCACACACCGAAGACGCGTGGAAAGACATTGATTCTGGTCCTTTGGCCTGAAGGCGTTAAGGTTGTTTGACATCTTCCAACTGATAGCGTTGCGAACTCATCATTCGCTCAAATACGAATGGGCCTGCCGGGAGTACAGCTGCAATAAAACCGTGAATCAAAGCCATAAAGTTCCAATGTTTGCCAACCCCCAAAAACAGCACTCCAACGTAAAGTAAAAACAAAAATCCGTGGATAGAACCCATAATCGTCACCATTGTGGGGTCATCTCCAATATACTTCATCGGCATGGCAATCCCCATCAAAATAAGAAACGAACTACCTTCAAGGTAGCCAACGGTTTTCACCAACGACTTCATTATTTAACCTCAACCATCGGTCTACTTGAACCACACGAAGGACACTCTTGGTCGTCACTGCCCTGGTAATTATGCTTGCATGCTGGACAGATTTTTGCGAGTTCCATTTTACCCATGGCTTCGACAGCCTCACCCTGAAGCGAGAGATAGCCGCTGTCTGCATTTCCTACAGTATAACGCCCAGCTCCACCAATCCGAACCAACAAGTCAGGAGGCAAGGTAACTGTACCGGTTTCGTCAATGATCAGTTCACGGTCTTGGCCGAGATTTTCAACATCGATATTTTCGCCGTGTTCTGCAACAAATCGCCCATCTCTTAATTCGAGGGAACGATTGGCAAATGCGGCCACTTCTTTTGAGTGGGTGACAATCAAGAAAGAAACGCCATCGTCTCGGTGTAAATCCTTGAACAGAGCCAATACCTCACGGCTGGTTACAGGATCTAAGGCGCCTGTTGGTTCATCAGCCAGAATAAGTCGAGGATTGGTAATCAAAGCCCGAGCGATTGCAACACGTTGCTGTTCTCCTCCACTGAGCATCATCGGCAATGCATGTGCTCGGTGAACCATTCCAAGTCGGTCGAGCATAGCATCTGCTAATCGAAGTGCCTTGCGTGAAGAGACGCCTTGATGGCGTAGTGGTTGTGCCACATTGTCACGAGCGTTCAGGTTTGGCAGGAGGTTTCCTTCTTGGAAAATGAACGACACTGTCTTTTGACGCAGTTCAACCAATTCTTGACCCGTGAGACGAGTCATGTTCTTTCCAGACAACGAAACCGAGCCTGCACTGGCTTTCATAAGACCGCCAAGGCATTTCATCAAGGTCGATTTTCCTGAGCCAGAAGGCCCGACAACTGCAATAGCTTCACCTTCTTTCATATCGAGGTGAAGGCCTCTTAACGCTACAACGTTCCCGTCTTCAGCTTTTGATTCGTAGACATGATAAAGTCCGTCGGTTTTCAAAATACTTTCTTTCATCCTTCACTCCCCCTTGAGCACACTTGCTAAGTCTGACTTCAGTGCGCGTCGTGTGGTGACGAGCAAAGCGATGACAACCGCAGTAAACACAGACAAGGAAACCCAGAGTAGCTGTGTCCATGGATAAATCAGTGTCCTCGCAATTGTCGTTGATGAGCCACCAAATATTTGGAAGATAAACCCGAATACGTCAAAGAAACCGTTGAACGACAGAGCAACACCGATTCCAAGAACGATTCCTAAGGCCATTGAAACCATGACGATAGAAAGAATTTCAAACAAGACTAAACGGATAATTTGGTTTGGTGATGCGCCTATGGCTTGGAGCACAGCCAATTCTTTCTGTCGTTGACTTAAGACTAAGGATAGGAAAACGAAACTTGACGCAACTGCTGCAACGCTTGCGACGACAAATTGCAGTGAGAGTAATCCGGGAGTTCCAAAGATGAGTCCACCATTTCGCTCAACTTCTTTGTGAGAACTTGACCAATCGAGAACACTGGAGACTCGGAAATCGGCTGATAGCGTTGAGGCAAGAGCCTCAAGGGAATCTCCACTCACGCCTTCGACATCAACAATCCAAATCGTTGAGGTGTGATTTGCCACAGCATCGCTTCCAACGAAAGATTCCCAGGAGGATTCTCCGATGATGAGTGAGGAAAAGATGGTTGCAGGATTGACACCAGGGATGTATTCGTGTGTGCCCATGTAATACATGTTGCTTTGATACTGCGTGATGATAATTTCCACCGTTGAACCTTCTAAGAAGAACGGAGTGAGAAGCGCCGGGGGTGTTAAGGAAAGTCCAGAAGAACAGTTCGTATCTTCTGCAGAAGTTCCGTCTGGGCATGTAGCGTTACCAAGGTTGGCAACAGATAAATCCGTATCAGAAGGTATGGACATTCCGAAGGATTCGATAACTTCAGACCCGCCAAATGCTCCACTCAAATTCGCTCCATCGAAGTTTGTTCCTTCCAGTGAACCACCCATGAAGTTGAAGATGATTGTATTCGAAAGGTTCGCTCCAGAGAGGTCCGCTCCTTCGAGGTTCGTATCGATGAGTAATGATTGAGACAGATTTGCTCCAGCGAGGTTCGCTCCGGAAAGATTCGTTCCGGAGAGATCGACAGCACCAAAGTCTCGGCCGCTAAGGTCTTGTCCTGAAAGGTCGAGACTCGACCAGTCACCGTCCAAGAGTTGAGGAATCGCAGCGAAAAACGCCATGACATTGGGCTGATCAGTCCCTCCAGTAGTGAAGTTAAACGAGAGCTCTTCCCACGTGAATGAGATGTTTTCACTTTGAGAATCTGTAGGCTTGAGTAAAACATCGTCGAGACTCATTTCATTACCACGGTCTGAACCAGCGATATCCAGTGAGTATGCAGCGTCTTGTCCTGCGCTAAAACCGCCGTTGCGGTATGCGGCCATGGCAGCGTCAATGTCTTCCCCAGGAATTGATTGTTCACTCCAGCGAAGCACGTTTTCATTGTCGTCAAGCAATACCCATGTCTGCAATTTATCCCCACCTGAAGAATCGGCGAGGAACAAACTCGGGACAGTCGTTGCAACAGCATTGACACCTGAATCAGTGAAATTTGATACCAAATCCAGCAATTGTGTTTCGGTATAACCCTGTTCGAGCGTTATTTGTAAGTCGGAACCGACCGTAGCATCAACGGTCTTCTCATCGACAAGAGTGCCCGTATATCCTTGAACAGCAGCGAGGGTGACAATGGAGAGGGTGAGTAACATAATGACTGCCAAACGATTGACTGATTCTGCAGAACCAGAGCCCTTTAAGCCACGCTTCACATCGTTAAGTAGCGGTGTTCGTCCGAAGATAAGTTGCATAATTTGCGGACCCTTTGCACCAATTCTTCCGAGCAGTAATGCGCCACCAATCCAAAGAGCAAACGGTCCGATAATTCCGAGTAATCCTTCGAGGAAGAAATTTGAAACGATACCGTCTTCGCTGCCGTTCATCTCGAGCCATGTGTCTCCCACTGCGAGCATTCCAAACAGGAAGGCAAGCCAGTGAAGCCAGCGTTTTGGTTCCGCTTTGGCTGATGTCTTGCGAACGCCTTCTTCGATTTCCAAACTGATGAAGTCGCGGGCTCGACTTCGACCAAAAAGCATGGCAAGTCCGAGTGTCGCAACGGCAGTAAAAATTGTAGAACCAATACTCAATGTTGGATTGACATCGAAGTCACCAGTCCTAAATTCCATAAATCCAACGGCAGAAAGAACGATTGGAACAGCAAATAATGCGAGCAAATAACCTGCAAGCCATGCAACAGATGCCATCACGAACAATTCCAACAGCACCATACTTTGCAGACTTGAGGAGTCTGCTCCAATGACACGATGTATACTGACTTCTCTTCTTCGTTGCTCAAGAGAAAGCACCAATCCGTATATCAAGACGGCAATAGAAAGGATGACAATTGGAATCATGATAATGTAGTCGAAGATTTGAATTAAACCGAGGAAGATATTGAGGAACGTAATTGTTCCACTGATGATATCCGTGTAATACAGTTCGACTCCTTCATCGGTGTAGTTTCCGGTTTGAACGTCTCTTCCGAGATTTTCAAGCCATTCTGCAGCATCTGCAGTAGAGGTTGTGGGTAATTGTCCTTTGTCAATGGTGACTCCCAAATACATGTGATCGTTATCCATCAATACAGCACGCTGAGACTCGTCAAGGACTTCCCAAGTTGCAAATATCGGATTTGGAGCCAGGGTCGGATTACCAAAATCCCATGGGTCATAGATACCAACGACTTTCAATTCTGTTGCCACCATTTCCATTCGACAATACACAAACCCATTTTCTTCAGGGGTAACTTCTCCATCGCAATTTTCGTTGGTGACCGTTCCTTCAAAAATCGTTGATTCGTCGACCACATAATGGAACGCGAGCGTGTCGAGTATGTCTCCGACATTCGCTTTTGCTTGCGAAGCAATCGTGGAAGGAAGAATCACTCCTCGCTGCAGACTCATGTTTTCAGGCGACGGCCATTCACCCATTCCAGCAATAATGTTCTGGCCTAACCGTTCGGCAAATTCCCCGTCAAAAGCCTCAGGACCCAAGAAGCGTACTGAACGCATTTGCGAGATTGGCGGGCCAGCTTCGGCCAACTCTGGGTATTCAAACGTGACATTACCCCAATACGGGTTTGCATCATCTGTAATCGCGACCATTTCAAGAGGCTGGGCTACGATGAATTCTTCGTTGAAAAGCCCGCCACTGTGAATACCTTGTCGACCAAGAACCAGTGTACAGTCAGTAAACTCACTGAAGTCTGACATTAATTCATCACATACGTTGAGCATTGTAGTCGTGTTGTTCGACCAGCCAGTTGTGTTCTCAACAGGTGTTCTGGCAAATTCTATTTTCGCATCGAACGGTTCGTTTTTGAGCGATTCCTCGAAGAAGAGTTGAGAAAGCCCGACACCATAAGCAAGCACGGTTGTGATAACCAGCGATGCCAAGAAGACACCCGTAATAACCGCTAATCCACGCTCTTTCCCTCTCCAAGCGCTTAGTCCAGCGAGCCGAAGTCGAGATGGCGTTTCCATCATTTTGTGCATCACGCGTTTCGGCAATCCTTGAGAGGGAGTAAAATCAGAATCTTCCAGTTGAAGTGATTCGTCACCTTTGGTCATTCTTCTTCACCCCCGTCTTCAGAATCTAATCCCCAGGCAGAGCGAATATCGGATGCTTCGGTTTTACCGTCATTCAGTAACAACATCCGGTCTGCATTTGATGCTAAATCTGGATCGTGCGTAACCATGAGAATCGAGATTGGATTCTCTTCATCGTGACACAGGTCTTTGAACAACTGGAGTACTTCTTTTCCACTCGCAATATCGAGATTTCCAGTTGGCTCATCTGCCAATAGAATAGGACGATTTCCAGCAATTGCTCGAGCAATAGCAACTCTTTGCTGCTGGCCGCCAGAAAGTTGGTCGGGGATGTGGTTCATACGATCTTCAAGACCCACCTTCGTAAGGGCAACCGTTGCAGCAGCAACCGCTTCCCTTGAGGGCACCCCGGACAATTCGAGTGCAATAGCGACATTGTCTACGGCTGTGAGGTTATCGAGGAGGTGAAAATCTTGAAAAATCCAGCCAACAGAATCCCGACGTACATCAACAACATTTGACGGGCTTTTTTGTCCGTAGCTCTTGCCACCAAGGACAATTTCACCTCCATCACCAGCAAGGAGGCCGCCGATAATATTGAGCAATGTCGATTTGCCGGAACCTGACGGACCCATGAGAGCAACCATTTCGCCGGTTTCAATGCTCATATCGACGCCCTTGAGAACCTGTAACTTGTTCGAGCCTGAACCGAAGGTTTTCGTTAAGCCTTTCACATCGAGCATTCGGTTCACCAATACTCATCATCAAAAAGTTTTGATATATGAATTGGTGTTCGATGCTCCCAAAAATTTCCTCATAATCAGGAACGCTGCACGCGTTCACGAGGATTATGTTTCATATCGAAAGGGTTTACTCTTCACGTCGGAAAAACGCCGTTAGAATCTTCGAAAAAGAAGAACGTGAAAAGATGCCGTTTTGGTATTCTTGAGCATCAAGAACGTGGTCCACATATTCAGAAAGGTATGCGTCCATCAAAGAACACCTCGTCGAGTGTTGTGAGAACCGCGAGCATCTGCTCCACATCTGTAGTCGGAGATCGCTCCAACCACAACATCGATGAAGTTGGAAAAGATTCCACTTCTGTGTTCTTGTTCATTCATTATCATGTCTACGTATGCCTCCAGATTTTTGTCCATGTTGTTTCGCCTGCAACTTGTTTGTTACAGTGTATATTTGTCACCGGTTCTATATTAAACAAAGGTAGGTTTGCCAACACATGGGTGTATTAAATAAAGTAGATGTAAATTACTACACCTAATATTGCATGCGCTGAATCTCACTGAAAACCTTCATATTGAGCAGTATTTCTCCAAAATCACGCGAATAAGCACAGAGCCTACGAGCAGATTCTGACAAACTCAGATCGTATGCCATCCACTCGCTTTGTCGATGATTGGCAAGTAAATCCTGTTCGTGATTCTGAAGAATTTCTTGAGCCTCTTTGAGATTCTTACGGGCATGTTCAATGCGGGTTGAGTCTCGCGTTCGGATGTTAATCATGAGTTCCTTCAATGCTTTTTGCCACTCGGGTAAGAGTTGGATAGAAACTCTGCCCGCACCGGTTTCAGTAATCTTCGGGTTTTCAAGAATCAGCTGACTCATCGTGTAAGCATGATCCATCATGCGCTCTAATGAGCGTGCTAAATTGGTGTATTCAAGTGCCTGAGTACGCGAAAGATTGAGTTTTGTTGCAACAAAATGTGAATCGAGTAATATCCTCGATTGCCGTTCTATGAGGTAAAGTAAAGCGTCAACTTCACTTTCACGTTCTTCTGCATCCGAAAGAAATTCCTTATCCTCTCCCTCAAAGACACTCATAATATCTCGAATTAAGGAAGTAACCTGGAGGTACATTCGATTTAGACTCGCATGCAGTGGCATATCGCCCGCATTCATGAGACATTTTAACTCGACAGAGCCATCGACCTCTTCAAATATTTCAAAACCGCGTGTGCTGCGAAGAAAACGACGGATTTGATTTGATGTTTGCTTTCTCATCTCATCTTCAAAGCGAATGACGATGATGTCAGCCCCGGATATATATGCGCCCATCAGGTGGTCATGAAGACTGCCTTCAGGAAGAGTTCGGCAATCGAAATAAATCTGTTTTTTGGGTGACGATGGCATATTGAGTGGAGTGATGCGCAGGGCTCCACTTGGCCTCCAATCCACTCGCAATGAATCGCGCGACTGCAAGCCTTGTTCGGTGACCCAAGGCTTTGGAAGGCTCACGGTAAAGGTACTCCCACCTGTACTTTGCAATTTTCGTACTTCATGTTCGCCTAGACCGAGTCCCATAATATCATTTTCCCGACTAAATACTCCTATATAGAATATACATAAGCGCGAATATATACCTACTTTTACTGGTTCAAGTCATGGAACCTATCACTATGGTCCTGATTGGATTAGCATTGGTTGTCTGTGCATACATGGCGTGGAACATCGGTGCAAATGATGTAGCAAACGCTATGGGGACCTCTGTTGGTTCTCGCGCACTGACGCTCAAGCAAGCCGTCATCATCGCTGCTATTTTCGAATTTAGCGGTGCTTTCTTTGCTGGAGACGCAGTCACGGATACGGTTCGAAAGGGTATTCTTTCCGTCGATTTCTCTGACCCAATGGTTGATGCGGCGTTCTCTCAAGACATCGCTTTTGGTTTCATTGCCGCTATGATGGCTGCAGCGACATGGCTCACCATCGCTACTCGATATGGTCTTCCTGTATCGACAACACACTCCATTATCGGGGGAATTATTGGTGTTGGTTTGATTCTTGAAGTTAAGCATGATACTTCACTTATCGACTGGGAAGTTGTTCAGAAAGTCGTCATGTCTTGGGTGGCAAGCCCACTGATGGGTGCTTTAATCGCTTTCTTTTCTTACTACATCATCAAGAAAACTATTCTTGATTCCGAGAATCCAGTTGATCGTTCACAATGGCTTGCCCCAGTTCTCGCCTTCCCAACATTCTTTATTCTTGGTCTGGCACTTCAGTTCAAGGCGCTCAAGGGTTTCTTCTCAAAAGCAGCTTCTGATGGCTGGATCGAAAACAAATACGACTGGTTACCCGTCAAAGAGAACGGCGTTTTCAATCCATTTGCAGAAAATGCCTGGTTCCCAATTAACTCACTGATTCTCGCTGCCGTGATTGGAGCAATTGCAAGTTTCGGATTGTATCTGGTTCTCCGACAAATCGATATCAATGAAGAAAAGCGCGGTTTCCGTGGTGTAGAGCGAATCTTTGTGTGGTTGCAGATTATTACCGCTGCTTACGTTGCTTTTGCTCACGGTGCAAACGACCGCTCAAACGCAATCGGTCCCATGGCTGCAGTTTGGCAAGTTCTCAGCAGTGATGGCGGTCAACTGATGGAAAAGGCACCTATCCCAGTTTGGCTTATTCTTTTGGGCTCTGCTGGAATTGCTATTGGTGTCATGACCTGGGGATGGAGAGTTATGGAAACGATTGGTAAGAAAATTACCGACATCACGCCAACCCGTGGGTTTGCTGCTGAGTTCGGTGCAGCTACCACCATTCTCATCTTCTCAATGCCCTTTTTGGCCGTCCCTGTTTCAACGACGCACACCCTTGTCGGTGCGGTTGTCGGTGTAGGATTAGCCGGAGGGGCGAAAGCAGTTGACTTCAGAGTCTTTGGAAAGATTGCCGCATCATGGGTTGCCAGCGTTCCTGCTGCTGCCTTTGGAGCAATTGTATTGTTTGTCGCATCTGGAGGCGATTCACTCAACATGATTGTCCTGCTACCGTTGTCCTTCATTGCTGTTGGAATGGCTATCTGGAAGAGCAGTGGAGAGATCTACGTTGAAGATGCACTCTCTGATGCAGGTGGGGATGCTGATGCGCCAGAACAAATAATCATCGGAGACACCACTCCGTTCGAGTTGTTCCACGAGCATGCAAAGGCTGTTGAAAAGACAGTAGAACACATGCTTGACGCGGTCAATGCCTCATGCGATGGTGAAGATGCCTCTGACGCAATTCAATCCACTATTGATGCTGAATTAGCAGCAGACAACGTCAAGACAGAGGTTCGCCGACTTGCCACTCAGGACAGGCGTTTCGGAATCCATGTCAGTTACGACGATTTCCTCTACATGGTTACCCGTCAAGACCGAATTGCCGACTATGCTCAAAATGTTGCTGAGCAACTCGCGTTCCGACCGCTGTACGATGATGATGAGGCGAAAAAGAATCTCAAGAACATGGCAAATGCGGTTGCTGAAACAGTGGCCAAATACGAAGATGCTGTCGAAGCACTCCGTGACTTCACCATCAGCGGAGAGACAAAGGCCGCTCAAAACAAACTTGCTGAACTTATTCGAGAAGTGAATCTCATGGAACACGAAGCGGATGTTGTCGAGGCAAATGCTGCAGGTTATGTGTTCAGCAAGGGCGATGATTCACCGCTTGCTGCAATGCACATGTATCGAGTCTTACAACGCCTTGACGATGTTGCAAATGCCTGTGAAAAGGCTGCAAATGCATTTTTGCCAATTCTCAAT
>CALCOP010000215.1 GCA_937897365.1 uncultured euryarchaeote | reverse complement strand
TGCACTAATGCTTCTTACACAAAAATACGTCATAATCTCGATCACCTACCTGACCAAGAGCGAGCTTCCGTGGGGGGAAGGTTTCTCAAGATCGCAATAGCTTCGGCTTCACGTGATAAGAGGATGGCGACGGTCATTGTCCGAAGACTCAGCCGCCAACGCCGTTCTCATCTACGCAAGCATCCTTGCCACTTACCTCCCCTATATCAACATACCCTCCCAACAAGGGTGCTAAAAAAGGCGGACTGAGCCGCAATTATTCATGCTAAAACACACCATGATTCAAGACAATACCCTCGGAAAAAAATTTACAGGGAAAAAATATCATTCAATATCATAGAGGTGAATGTTGTCCATATCGTACCAGACATTGACTCCTACACCCGAATAACCATCGTACCAAGCGGTTGCTTCAGCAAAGAAGAAGTTCATCTCAGCCTTATTCGGGTCGTCTAATTGGATACTTTCCCCTTCTGAATAGTTCGGGATGTGAACGGCTGGCATTGCATGGCCACCCCAATCTTCGTCGTTACTCTGTTTCACCAAAAGTAACATCAAAATCGCATCATAACCGATTGATTCGACCAGCGAGATGTACAACGATGCTGCATCTTCACAATCTCCAGCATGCTCCCAAAGCATCTCGATGGGATACTTTGGATACTCGTTAACGCCCATGCCGTCAATGTCGTATTGGTATGGGATGCCACCCACAAAGGCGAGGATGAAATTTGTAATCTCAAGATCGGTCTCGTAACCATTTTCAATTGCCAAATCGCGAAGCTGTACTGCTAAATCGTACACATATGCTTCGTTTGGCGTCACAAATCTTTGATAATCATCCCAAGAGTAGGTTGAGTGATCATATAATTTGAAAGTTCGATAGACGGAATAGTCAAAATCGAGAAACAATGAGTATGCATTGTAATCGTAAACCCAGTTGAATTGTGGCGAGTTCATCACCCGTAAATCTTCAAATGAATATGAGAACTCAAGAACGCCATCATAACCATCGTTATCGCCAACTCCTGATGCAATCATTTCATGGTGCTCCGAAACCGAAGCGATACTGCTGTTAATGGAAAATACGTAAGCATCAAGCTCATCATCAATGTTGATATCTACGGCATCATCCAAAAATGGGTCCGAATCCCATGCCAAAATTTGAATCTCGTGATAGGATGTATCCTCTGGCAAATCAAAGAAAAATTCGTATTGCAGAGACGTCTCTACATCGGTTGTCATCGTGATGTAATTCTGACTCTCACTGGTAGGAGAACAACCAATGTTTTGTTCATTCACTTCGATACAAAAATAGATTTCAGAGAAATCGTCAAAGTAGTCTAAATCATCCAATAATTCAAAAGAATGCAGGGTCAATGAGAGCGCTGAATCTGAATTGTCATTGACATCAACATCATCGGGAACGCCATCATCATCGTCATCTAAATCGCTGTTGTCACCTTGACCATCTCCGTCAAAATCGATCCATTCTGAACCATCTCGAGGAAACTCGTCAATCGAATCATTGTAACCATCACCGTCATCGTCAAAATCTGCAATATCACCGATTCCATCACCATCGAGGTCTGACCAGTCCGTGGGATCTAAGGGTAAATCGTCAAATGCGTCAGGATAGCCATCATTGTCATCATCGGTATCAAGGTTGTTTCCAATACCGTCACCATCTGTATCATACCATTCAGAACCGTCCATTGGATAGACATCAATATCATCAGCAAAACCATCTCCATCGTCGTCCAAGTCAATGGTGTTGCATTCCCCATCGCCATCCGTATCAAGCGGATAATCCGTGTGGTCCAGCGGATCGGTGTGAGGCAGGCAGCGCTCAGACTCATCGAAATCAGAATAGCCATCCCCATCGTCATCGAGGTCGATGTTGTCTCCTTTTCCATCAAAATCAGAATCTCGCCATTCACTCGCATCGCCGGGGAATGTATCATCCCTATCGATGATTCCGTCACCATCAGTATCCAACGTTACTGCAATTGTTTCAGTGGAAAAAGTCGAAGCAAGAAGTAAGCCAAGAGCAACGACAATTACGCCGGTTGCAAATGCAAAAATGCCGATTGAAAGGCCCTTTACAGGAGTGTCCAAGACGAGTTGTGCAGGAACTGCAGGTGACGGGGTGTCGACGTGTTCCCATGGAGAGGATGATTGACTTCCAGCCATAATTTTGATTTCACCTTGAACACTATAAACCATCCACCGGACAAAATCGAAATGATTCGATTAATGTAGATTCGAATTTCAAACCAAATCATGCAGCACTTGAGTGACGTCTACCGTGAAAAAGTCACTCGTGCGAGTGAAACTGGCACAGTGAAGTATTCGTTTCACGCAGCATTGCTGAACACGAAACAAATCGTTACAGTTCAGCAAGCAAATGATTTGGAAACCAAATCATGCAGCACCGAAGAACTGACGAATCATTGGATGCATTTCCATAGCCTGTTCTTTCTGGATTTGCTCATAGGTTCTCAAGATAATACCTACAGCAAGTAACAGACCCGTACCAGTAGCATTACCTACAGTACCCAGTAAGTCCGCACCTGCGGCGAGAAGTCCGACAAACGCACCTGAAAAGTAGGTGACTGGAGGAATATAGTTCTCGAGAATCTTTTCCAAAACCTTCGGATTCTTACGGAAACCGGGTATTTGCATACCAGTTCGTTCAATTTGCTTTGCAACGTCTTTTGTACCCATGTTGGTTGTATCAATCCAGAACTTCGCGAAGACCATTGAACCAACAGTCATCAACGCGACATAGAACACGACGTGAACCATGATCTGCGTCAGACTGTGTCCAAAGACGTCCCCTTGCTGATTCAGCAGCGGTAGGAGCCAATCATTCACACCATTGACCATGCTGGCATACCAAGCCAAACCTCCCGAAGCGGTCGTCTGACCCGCCTCATACGTCCCAATATACTGCGATGCACTCAACCAACCTTGTCGTCCAAGAATCGGCGTCTGAGAGAGCGTTGGGTGGCTCCAGAACAAGAGAGAGAACATGTTGATGTTTGCAAGCAATGCTGCCATCAAAATAACTGGAATGTTCGATGCATAGACCAAACGAATCGGGTATTTACCTCGATGACCACGAACCTTACCGTGTGTTAACGGCAATTCGAGTTTACTCGATTCAGCGTACGCGACGACGAGGAACACCACGACCGATGAAAACAGTGCGGCAACAGGATTGACGTGCGTCAGTAAGATCTGTTCAAACCCGTTACTCGAGATCATTTCTGCATTCGTAGCTTCCCTGAACATGTAGAAAATCATCGGTAATGTTCCAGATGGTGGGTTTTGAAGAGAGTAAGGAACTCCAGTGGTTGCTGGGAGTGGAGAGAGGGTTCCAACGAACGTTGATTGTGCGACACCTGCAGCAATGAACAACGAAATACCGGAACCAATACCCCATTTGCTGACCAGTTCATCAAGTAAGAACACCAGGTATGAACCGGCGAAGAGTTGAGCAACAATAACGAAGTTTGCCCATCCTAAACCGTAGGTGTCGATAAGGAATTCTTGCGGGTCAAGGAAACCGTATGTCTGAGGAATCGACTCGATAGGAATCATAATCAGAACCAGAAGTTTCTGAACACCCTGATACATTGCCTTGTCTTCAGAATTGCTGAGGTCGAGTCGGATAATTTTCGCACCAGCAAACAATTGCATGATAATGGAACCGGTAACAATCGGTCCAATACCCAAGTGCATGATCGTTCCAGAAGCACCTGCCATAATGGAACGGAATCCACTGAACAAGTCCAGTGCTTGACCGGATAGACCATACAGCATGACGTTGGTCATAGCGAAGTAAATGATGAGAACGAATGTTGTTGTCCACATTTTTTCGTTGAATCGAACGTGGCGTTCTGGCTTGGTGATTGTAGGATAGACATCGACGAATCGGCGAAGAGCGTAAAGACGACTGCTGTCATCTCCGCCCCACATGAAACATACCAAAATCGCTGCAGCACCAAAACCAAGCAAACAGACACCGACGAGGAAGAAACCTACGCCTTCATCATAGCCACCCCATGCAGATGGACGGACATACCAAGCAGCAAGGCCGAGCATTGCAAGCCAGCCAAGCAACTTACCGTATCTTCCTACCACTGGCATGGACTTGAGGCCTTCAGGCATGTCAATCATGAGACACGCCATCAAATAACCGACATAGACCACAGAGAAGACCAAACCAAATATGGCTGCTTCACCGCCAGCAGTATCGAATCCTGCTTGCAAATCGTCAGAAACCCAATAGACAAGAAGTCCCCAATAGAGAAGTCCAGAAATGGCTACTGCTAATGGCATTGGCTTGTGTTTCATCGTACTTCCTCCTTATGTAATTGGGAATCACTCTTCTTCCCATGTATCGTCGTCGCCGCCCTCAATGCTTCCACCAGCGGCTTCAATCTTTTCAACTGCACGAGCACTCGCTTCTTCAACAATCACTTTGAGTGCTGTGTTGATTCGGCCACTGCCGAGAATTTTATCGATTCCCATTTCGGTCAAGTTAATTGTATCACTGCCTTTTGCCATTTCTTCAAGTTGACTGACGTTAACGGTGACGTAGACAGTACGGAGTGTGGGATGGCGATTGAAGCCATGCATACCCCAGTGATTTGGCATATACTTGATTCGAGTCATAACGCGGTGCTTGTTAATTCCAGCATTACCACGTCCTCCACGCTTACCCGCACCACGGCCGGCTTTCTTGCCACGTCCGTGATATCGGTTTCGTCCACGATGCTTGTTTGCTTTTGTACCCATCATAATCACCTCAAATCATTCGCTCAACCAGAGCACCAATTTCATTTCCTCGAGAGCCAAGAGCTCCACCAACAACAAATGAACGCTTAATTCCACCCCAGCCCTTAGGGCCTCGTGGTGGATGAAGACGGAACACTCGCTTCAAGTCAGGGATTGCCTTGACTGTTGTCTCATCAGCAGCAATAGCCTTGGCAAAAGCGCTGATGTCGGCGTAATCGGTGTGTTCTGCAACAAGTGCATCTGTCAAAGGAGCGTCACCGACCATGCGACCACGGCCAGAAAGCATCATTTCGACAAGTTCAGGAGTTGCTTCGCCCCAAGTGATGTAATCCTTCGCCTTCTGAAGCATTCCACGGTATTGATCGTTCTCTGGAATGATAACTGCGTGATTCACCTTGGTCAGGTTCATGTGTGTCATGGTATCTTTGATACGGCGTTCAACACCAACGTTACTTCGTGCTCGTACAACAATCCAACTCATTCAAGTAGCCTCCCTTTGTGAATAAACAATCGCTCTTTCGCTTCTTGCGAAACACGGGTTGTGTTCATGTTTTGAAGAGCGTTGAATGTAGCACCTGCGTAGTTGATGGTGGTTCGGGTTTGACCCTTCGTTCGAGAAAGAACGTCAGAAACACCAGCAAGGTCAAGAACTCGCTTACCGGTTTCTCCGATAACAAGTCCCTTGCCTTTTGCAGCAGGCATCAATGTAACTCGGGTTGAAGCAGCACGACCGTGGGTCTTGAATGGAATCGAAGTTCCAGGTCCAGCTGAAGATTCCCAAGAACCGTTTCCACGTTGAACGGCAATGAGGTTGAGTTTAGCAGCAATAATTGCTTTGCGAATTGCTGCAGCAACTTCCTTTGCCTTAGCCATGCCAAGTCCGACATAACCATCTCGGTTACCAACACAAGCCATGACATTGAAGCGAACACGACGTCCACTGTCAGTCATTCTTTGAACCATGTTGACCTTGATGACATCGTCTTCGAGGTTCGGAATCAGAGCGTCGACAATCTCAACTTCTCGGATAGGAAGCCCTGTTGCAAGTGCTTGCTCATAGGTCAAGACCTTACCAGCCATAACCATCTGACCCAATCGAGTCTTTGGAACCCACTTTCGCAGGCCAGACATAGGGTCGTCTTGCTTACGTCGACGTGGTCGACCACCGGGTGTTTCCTCGACTTCTTCAGGTGCGAGAGCTTGCATGAGCCCTGGTGCCATTTGTATGATTTCTTCTTCTGTCATCAGTATGCCCCCTCGATCTTGGTTTTGGTTGTTTCAACTGCGGCTGCGACATCGTCACCGATGTGAGCCCCGCTGATACGGTCTTCATCCGGTAAGACGTTTTCACCGTGTGGAATCTCAAGTCCTGCATCAACCATGCCCTTGAGGGCAGAGAAGACACGGTTTCCTGGAGTGCTTGCAGCCAATCCGATATCAAGAACTGCTTCTTCAGCACCTTGTGCCTTTGCAGCCTTGCCCATTGCATAACCTACCAAATAGGATGCAGAGACAGATTTCTTGGAGTAATCTTGTGGCCAGCCGTATTTCTTGGACAAGTCAGAGCCTGTAACAGACACGGTAACAAGGTCGCCAGAGGCAGCCCATGTGACCAGTTGACAGGTTGTACGAGTGTTGGATACACGGACGACAGCACGAGGCTTGCGTCCACGAAGGAGTTTCAATCGGCGACGGTAGTCTGTAAGACCAGCTCTACGACGACGGAAAACTGAGCGACGACGAGTTCCTCGCATCACTTTTCACCTCCTTTGAGGTCTACACCTTCAATGGCCATCTGAGAGTGCATGTGCGCAATAGAACGGTAAGATCCACCCTTAGCCTTCAGATAATAACGGCGATATTGAGACGGCTTGATGGTCTCATCTGCGCGCATTTCTTTGAGAACTCGACGTTGTGAGCGAATGGTTCGCATCCAACGGTTCTTGCGTGGGTTACGTGCATTGGCAGTACCAGCACGCTTTCCTTGACCCTTACGGCGTCCCTTACGCTTTTGCTCGATACGCATGCGAGCACGAACTCGAGATGTTCCCTTAACCGGTTTTGCCTTAATCCAGCCTTCTTCAATAAATTCACGAATATCATCGGTTTGAACAGCTGAAGACACTTGGTCAAGATATGCTGGGTTGATCCAAACACGGTGAACACCGCACTTGAGCAACTTAGCAGCAAGGCGCTTTTGATTTGTGATTTGCATCAAATATCCCTCCTTCGGTTGAGAACACGAATACCAAGTTCATCGGCACGTGAGTAAATTTGTTCTCGCTTTCGGCCACCGACACTGCGACCGACGCGTGCTGCTTCGGTCTCTGGGTCAATGACTTCCAAATCATTGGTGTTGTGAACCATGACTTCACGGAAACCAGACGGGTGCAATCCTCGAGCAGTAGCGACTTTTCCATGACCGACGCGAACAAGAGCGCTTCGGTATTTGTAGTTGCGTCGTTGCTTGCTGTCCATTCCGTGAGGTGCTCTCCATCCCGAACGTGAAAGACGCTTGTAGCGGAACCATTCAGTTCGTCGGAAAGATGGCGTCTTCTTCTTCTGCTCAGCACGTAGTGCGAGAGCGGCTTTCGTTTCGTCATCAAGAACCGGCTTTTGCTTAGCGACGTGTCCTTCGACAACATCGTCGTCCCAATCACCATCATCATCCCAATCGTCATCGCTTGAATCGGATGTTTCTACTTCTTCTACAGCACTGGTTTCAGCTAATCTCGCAATGAGATCTGCCTTCTTTCCAGACACTGGCAAGTCTGCTTCCTTGAGAAGTTCCTTGAGTTGTGCAACAGTCATGCTTTCATAATCTTCTGACATTCATATCACTCCTTATTGATGAGGTATATTCCATCTTGGAATACACGGCGGTCTCGGTTTTTGACCGATGCGCACTTTTCGATATTCGCTGCTGTCTGACCAACAAGTTCCTTGTCCATGCCAGTGATCGTAACTTCAGTCTTGTTGCTGACTTTCACTTCAACACCAGAAAGAATTTTTGCATTTCGAGGAACCTTTTCCCCAAAGTAATTGTTGACAACAAAGGTATTTCCTTTGACTGCAAGGGTCATAGGAAAGTGAGAGTAAACCGCTTTCAAAGAGTATGTGAAACCTTCTGTAACTCCCTTAACCATGTTGTTCAAATGAGCATTCCAGGTTCCTGCAAGGGCTCGTTGCTTGCGACGAGGCAAGTCAACACGCACAATCAATCCGCTTCCATCTTGTAGAAGTTGAATAAAAGAACTTGTGAATTCTCGTGACAAAGTTCCCTTCGGACCTTGTATAGTTACGACGCCATCTTCACTGAGTGAGGCTGTAACGCCTTCAGGGATGGTTACGATATGTTCGATTCTGTCGAGTTTTACCATGTTATTCACCTCAATATACGTAAGCGAGTAGCTTACCACCTATACGGGCATCTTTCGCATCATAGTGATGCATGATACCGGAGTTCGTTGTGAGAATCAAGAGACCAAAGTCTTGAGCAGGCAAATAGCGTGTCTCCCATTGGTCGTATTCCTGACGACGAATACTGTGTCGTGGCTTAACAGTGCCACAACGGTTGATTGCGCCGCGTAGTTCGACAAGATATGTACCGCCACGACCGTTTTCTGTTCGGTCAATAGAGCCTACATAGCCTGATTTTTGCATAATTTCAAGAACGTTTCCGAGCAGTTTTGAAGCTGGAGCAAGTTCAACATTGAACTTACCTGCTTGCTCTGCGTTGTACATCTTGATGAGTGCGTCGTTGAGTGGATCAAATTGCATATCATTCTCCTCCTTAATTCATTTTCTTGAAGCCGATTTCTGGAGCGACATCTCGGAAGCACTGTCGGCACAGGCGAAGCCCGTGTCGGCGTATCAATCCTCGGCGTCGTCCACAGCGTCGGCAACCAATAGTTCGCCCAATTCTTTCTCCGTGATCTCTTGCCATTTTCATTCCTCCATGATTGTGATGCCAAATTGTTCTTTGAACCAGGCACGTGATTCGTTTGCGTCTAAGCGGTGGCCCATTCCGACCTTTCCTTTGGCTCTGCGACGACGGCTGACACGGTGGCCAGGTCGTTCCAAAACAACGGTAATGTCCATACCAAAGATTCCGATGTCTGGGTCATACTTCTGACCAGGGAAATCGGTGTAGTCTCGAATACCAAATGAAAGGTTACCTTCACGGTCAAAGTTCCATGCAGGAATCATGTTTTCACGAACCCAGAAAGCGTCCGTCAAGAACTTCTTGATAGATTCAGAGTCACGCATAGTTGCTTTACAACCAATTGGTGCACCTTGGCGGACCTTAAGATCTCGATTTTGAATACGTCCAAGTGTGCGTTGTGGTTTGACACCAGTAACAAGTTCGAGAACATTCTCGGCATTGACCAAGCGCTCTCCACCTTCACCGACACCAATGTTGACGCTCACTTTCGTGATACGTGGCATGGTCATTGGATTTGCTGACTCGCTCATTCAACCACCT
>CALCOP010000214.1 GCA_937897365.1 uncultured euryarchaeote | reverse complement strand
GTATAGAATCGAGACGGGAGCGTTTTCGCTTTTCGAATGTCTTCATCGATCAGCGCCTCGCTCATGACCTCACACCCAAACATCGTTTTCTGCCGTGAGTTCGCCTTCTTGCTCGCCAGTATTGATGACGCTACGTGGCTCGACCAACATGATGTGGCACTCATTTTCTGCGAACGGTTTGTGCGTAACACCTTTTGGAACAACATACATTTCACCCTCATTGAGGGTGATGGTTTCATGCTCCATCTCAATGTCCATTGAACCTTTGACAACGATGAACACTTCATCGGTATCAGCATGATTATGCCATACAAATTCACCTTTAATTTTGACCAACTTGAATTGATAATCGTTCATTTCAGCGATGACGCGCGGCGACCAATGGTCTGAAAATTTGGTTAACTTTTCATCAAAATTAATTTTCGCCATGTCCGAAGGACACCACCTCCCTTATTTTGGCTTAACTCAAGTTCAAAAATGAGGTAACATCAAGAAGACGGGCTTCTTGCTTCGGTCTGTGGAGAAAGGGGTATTTGGCTCGATTCCGGTATGGGAAATGCTGGTTCTTGTGATTGTGTTACTCGCAACTCTTTCGCTTGCTACTCCTGAAAGCGAATCAAATGAGCAGACTTTGGAAGTGGCAGAAATCAGCGGGGAGATGAGGCTTTCTTCTCGTGCTTCGATGGATGCTCTGGGCTTGCAAGATTTCCAGATTGGTCCTTTAGCGACCGTCACTCTCGATGTTCATCCTCTTCGATCCCAAGGATGTACGGAATGTCAGAGTATTCCGACTGGATTTCACATCAGCGGTGATGTGATTATCACTGAACTGATTGACAGTTCAGGGCGGAGTGGCAGAGTTGAGGGAACGCTCAACATTACGTATCTCAGCGAATCAACTGACGAGCACACCGTTCGAGAATGGTTCAACATTGACTGGAATGCTGGCCCCGCATCCTCTCACTGGGTTGGAATGCTCCATCATACACCTGCAAAATGGACACCAAGTGAAGAATTTTCCAGCACCTTCCTTGAAACCTCTTTGGGCTTTGAAAGCCGTACTGGCCCGTTTGTTTCCTTCAGCGACCTTGGTGAAACATCGCGTGAAATTGAGGGTTGCCTGCCTGGCGGTTTCAGTTGTTCAAAGGCTTCTCAAAGCGATTATTCCATGATCGTGAATTTCACTGAACCTCGAGAAGCAACCCCAATTGCTCATCCAGATGAATGGCATGTGAGTTCTTTCAATCAATCTTCTAATGATGAGCCTGAGGGCATGGATGGCATGCGAGGTATTCTTTCCTTAGATGAAACGATAACGAACTCCCACGCGTGGTCGCCTTATCCTAACGCATCTTCAACTGCAATTCAAACTTGGAACCTCAATGTATCCAATACGCCCAACTTTTCTCCGATGACTTCGTTCTTCCAAGCATTGGGTTTGCCAAGTATTTCTTTTGATGTACCGGCAGGTACTTGGACGGAGTCGGATTTTCCAGAATGGAGCACCGGTGTGATTACCAATGAACAAGGGGAATTGGTATTGTTGCTTGCGCTCCTTGAGTCCTAAAACTTCATTTTTTGCCTTTTTACCGATAAAATGAATCGGCGATACAAATAAAACCTAATTCCAAATCGTAAGACCATGAAGCAGAGAGCACTCTTTCTCATATTACTCATGGCCTGCATGTCAATCTCCCCTGCATTGGCGAGCATTGCAGCACCCAATGCAACTGAAGACTCCCAAGGTACAACCTCTCATCTCAGCATAGATGGGTTTGTCACAACCAAACTGGCAAGTACCGGCTCTCAAGTTGATATCTTCGCCCACACACGCGGTCATTCGAGCGAAACCGTCGTGAATGTTGACATTTTGCGATACGATATTTCTCCGCTTGAAATGATTGTAAACACCGCTCTTCCTGGCACAGGTCAATCGGTGGGTGTCGTCGTTTTGGAGCCGCAAGGAGCCCATGAAAATGATGCAACAACCATGGTCTGGCATGGCGTCTATACGATTCCCGCCTCTTCTGTTGGTGGCGTATATGGTGCAACCATTACCGCTGAAGATTCAGGAATGGTTGCTGTTGACGACCCCACGCAACTCTCCAACCTTCTCATTGAGCAGATCGAGACTGTTCTTTCTGCAATTGACAATGCATGGGATACCGCCAACCCTCTTGGCACCATTAACAATGAATTCACGAGTCTTGAATCGACTGCGACACAAAATGGAGACTGGACGTATTTCGTCGATACTGCATCACGCGGTCAAGGAACCGGAGGAAGTGCGCAAGCATGGAATGCAATGCTTGATGCTGGTCGAAACCAATACAGCATGACAGAAGGGGCGAACTTCCTCGAAGCTCTGATGGAATTCCTCGATTCGGATGATGTCGATGCAGGATTGTCCTTTGTCGCAGGATTGCTGACCTTCGGCGATCAATTCCCGCTTCCGCAAACGTTCGATGATTTCGGAACGACTGCAGATTACATTCAAACCTTCAATGCCATTGAAAACTTCACGCGATTTGAAGGAACTGGCGATTTTGAAGCAGCATATGATGCCCTTACTGGAAGCGGTGAATGGGCCGCTATTCAGGAAGCGATTGACAATATTGCGAACAACATCAAACCTCTTGAAAGTGGTCAAACAGTGATGCGTAACATCGCTCTTCTCGCCGTTTCGAACCATCCACAAGCTATCATCGATGGCCTTACTGCCTATGTTCAACCACTCATCGATGAAGACATCGATAACATGACACCGTTCCAAAAACTCATCGTTCGATGGGCTGAAATGGGTGAGCCAACCATTAACGATCTTGACGGTGATGATGTCCCTGATGAAATCATTTGGCAGTATGAGTTGCTGCTCGAAACCGCAGAAGGTCAAGCATGGACTGCGAAGATGGCAAGTGATTCCAGTTGGGTGAACGATGCTTTTGACGAGTTCAACTCTCTGCCTGAAGACATTATCCAAATCTTGGCAGATTCTTTCGAGAATCCGGTTTGGGAACAAACCGGTCAAGTCCTTGCTGACTTTGGAGATTGGCTTGAAAACTCATCAGGAATCAACCGTGAACATTACTGGCCAAACTATGATGATGAAGACGATTACGACGATGAGGATGATGAAGGCGGCGATGATACGGGAGACGACAACGGCGATTCCGACTCGGAATCAGATACACCTTCGTTCGACTTTTACCCTGTTCGAACCAGCCTGTATGACCCGCACGTGCTCGAACTCGGCATTGAGCTTGATGTATGGGGTGGCGATTCGAGTCAATACCCTGAAACATTGCCGATGACCATGACCAATTCTGATGGATTCACTGTGAATACCGTTCTCTCACGGGACTGCGATTGGTGCCGATACAAGGGAATTCTCAGTGCAGAAAATATCGAGGCTACCGAATGGACTTTCTCCCAACCTCTCGACAACTGGCCAGGTGACTCAATTGATGAGGCAAATATAGATATCCGGCAACTCGGTCCTTCTGTGATTGAAGCAATGTTGTACGAAGGTATCGATGAAACATTCATCGTTTCTGCAATTGGTGTTCTTGTCGACCAAGACGAAATCGTCTCGAAGGATGCCACATTTGATATTGATACGGTTACATATGACTCATCAGGAGTTGTGCAAGGTGCAGATGTCGACATTGCAGTACTCCGAATTTCCCCGCAAAATGCGCTCTCAGCATTCTCCTCACTCTCACCAGAAGGTGATTTCATGATTATGTCGACGGAGCCAACTGAGTCCTCGAACGGTGAATTGATGGGCATGTATGATGGTGAAGATGTCGATGGAGTATTGGAAGTAGAAATCAATCCAGCAAACGGCCGTGATGGTGAATTAGATGACCGAGATGTCTTTTCTGGTTCGTACTCGACAAGCGGAGACGCTACCGGATGGGATTTGACTTCTTATCTTGGAAATCTTCCATTGGACGAACGCGGTCTTGTCGAAGTCAAAACAACTGGAACAACAACTTCTGGTATAGAATTTGAACATGTCCAAGAGATGCCACTCCCGGGTTCACCTTCTTGTGTCCAAAGCAGTTTTTCTTCCTGGGATAACTCGAACACTGAAGTTAATTTTGAGTATTGGGCCGAGAACGCTTGGTCGTATTATGGTGAAGACGGCGAATGGCAATACGATCACGCAGACCTTAACCAAGTGGACATTGACTGGGGTGACGGGAACATTGATTCAGACGTCGAAGAATGGGACAGCAGAACCCATCAATACGATTCAATGGATGGACAAGACACGTATTCCATAACCGTAACATTCCATTTCGGAAGTGATGATGGAACCAGTTCAGAAGATGTATTCACCTACGAACACTACTTCACCTACCAGGAATACCACGGCTTAGAACGCTCAGACGAAGATGGTAATACGTATCATGACGATTACGTAATGATCCCGGAACAAGGTGAATATTACTGTGAATTGGAAGAACCTCAAGTATCATCGACTCCTTCGCCAGACATCGTTAACACCTTCATTTCTGAAGGACCGTTTGAAGTTTATTCTGAGGATATATACATAAGCAACGCAAATGGAGAGGCAAGCACTTCGGTGACCCCAAACTTTGCTGGCGCCTATGTGACGCTTGCTCAATCAACGTATACTACCGCTGACGGAATTGAGATGACCGGTCTCGGCCTTAATTTCGGAGCTGCTACTGCTGGTAACCTCGCTCTTAGTGGTCTTGAACAAGTCACCTCCTTTGCCGGTCTGCCCGTCTACAGCGCATCAACCAGCGAAAGCGGCCTCACTACGATTACCGTTTCTCCATCAGGGATTTCTCATTCAGAGTATTCCGTCATCGTCGGTCTTTCACCGATTGCACTCGGTGAAGTTCCGTTCCCAGATATCGATGAAGAAGCATGGGGTGTACCTGAAACATTTACGCTTGATTTTGAAGCGGGCGATTCTTCACGAACCCATGAGATTCGACTGAAAGCACCGTTGACTGGAATTGGTATGGCGGTCGTTCATGAGGGTGAATTGTTCCCCGAAGCAATGCACACCGGTTTGATTCTCTCGAACCCAACCGATCTTGACATGACCGGCACTCTCGGACCCGGTCAGACGACAAACATTGCGCTCGAGGGCCAGGATGCTTCACGCATACTCGCAGTGGCTGCACCGACAGACGGATTTGACCCCGCATCGATTGATTTCTCATCCTTCACCGACTTCATTTATGCTGAAGGCGTTCGTAACGAAATAGGCTGGGTTGCAGTCGACAACAGAAATGGACAGGTCTGCGAGGAACTTGACATTTGGACCGATTGGCAATGGGATGATTCAACCGGGGAGGATAACGAAGTACTTTCGATAAGTGTCTATAACTCACGTAATAATGAATACATGTCCATACCCGAACCAGTGGTGACGGATGCTGTTCTCTACAATTCTGAAACAGGAGACATTGTCGAACCATCAAGTGATTGGTCTGAAGATGGTGGTGCAGGAATGACGGCTTACTTCCCATACGATGAATCAACTCAGTATACATTTGAAACACGTTCAAGTCTCAATTCTACCGCAGATATTTTGTTCGTAGAAGAGACGGATGATGATGGCTATACATACTCATCGATGGAGATTGACGATACGATTCTATGTACTGGAGAAAGCCAACAAACCGAGGAAGAAATCTATGACGAGTTTGAAGATTTCTTCGGAAGCCTAAACTCGATTTCTTGGGGACTTGGTTCAAGCGCCGACCTTACCCTCCCATTGTTGTCTTCACCTGTAGATAACTACACCGTTTTGGCTATTGCCCAAGTCGGAGAAGGGGACAATGCAGTGCTCACTGCTGGAATTGGGAACAAGGTTGCTGAAGTTAATCCTGAGCCTCCACAAATGGAGAATCTGACCATGATATTCAACCCACCAAATCCAGTCGTTGGTGATACTGTACTGATCACTATTACCGACCCAGCAGGCCAACCAGTTGGTGGCTTATCGGTCCTTGTAAGCCATGAAAATTCAACGTTGTTTAGTATTGTTCTTAACGAAAACGGCCAAACCTCGTTCTTACTTATCGAGGGAGATTTACTCGTTCAAATTTCAGGAGGATTGTACAATCCGATTGAATTTACAATTACAGTTGGGCCCGATGGCACAGTAACCGATGATGGCGAAACCTTGCCTGGAGACGCTGATGGCGACGGTATTGGTGATGAAATTGACCAATTCCCTAATGACGGCGATGAATCCATGGATTCAGATGGTGACGGTGTTGGTGATAACAGCGACGCATTCCCATTCGATGCTAATGAAACACTCGATACTGATGGCGATGGAATTGGTGACAATGCAGATACCGATTCAGCCTCTTCCTCCTCGGCATCATCAACTATGAACATCTTGATGGGTGTAGCAGCATTGGCAGTTGTTGGACTTGTCGCTACTGTTTTCGTTCTGCGAAGAGGCAAAGGCAATGAGGATTGGTCTGATGATGACTACGTCGACAACAAATGGGATGCTTTCGAAGACCAATTCGGTTCACAAACTACAGCCGCTGCCGCCGTTTCTACCGCACCGATTTCAGCTGCGCCTTCTTCAGGTCCATCACGCCCCCCTCAAAACCATACGGGACAGATGCAAGACGGATACGAGATTTGTGAATTCCCGCCTTCCTCTGGAAAGTGGTGGTACAGAGACCAAGCTACAGGCCAATGGACAAAATGGGAATGAGTAGATATCCATACATTGTACCAATGTTGTGAAGCAACTTCATGACTAAGGGCAGGTGAGTGATGCTCATGGAGGCAAACAGAGTCCGACAGATTCTGATTGCCGGGCTTCTCCTTGGAACCTTATTACTCGCCTTTTTTCCTGTTGATCCTCAAATGTCAACTGAGGTAATTTTCGATGATGAAGTTTCTCAGTTGCGTAAATCAGACGGCATTGGAACCGAATCCAGTGAATCACTTGTTTTGAGAATCACGCATGATGACGGTGGTGGTTTGATGCACCCCATTTCTCGAGTACAGGAACTCTTGAGTATTGAAAAAGAGGCATTGAATGGTGATAATCCTGATACTGCGTGGCATACTGATGTCACGACATTAGATCGAATACAGTCGCCATTCACTTTGTGGGAAGAGGCTTTTGCTTCTCGAAACCGTTCTCTTGCTGAAGCGGGAGGTTGGAATGATGTGCTCCAGCCCGAGCTTGAAGAAGGATGGTGTGGAATGAATGCTACGGATGAGGAATCCTTTGCCTTTGAAGCCACTCTTCTCCTGTTACCAAATGAGGCTGACCTCGGCGTTGCATGCCCTTCAATGCCAGGGCAGTATCCGCATCAACCTCCAATTTCGAATGAATTACTCTGGATGGTTTGGATTGGCAATAATCAATCCAATACCAATTGGTCTGAACTTGAAGTATGGGCGAATCAGTTATCTGAGTCAACGAATTTCACTTTTGAGGGAGTTGGCGTTAACATGTTGTTCGCTAAATCCAAAACGTTGGCTGAGAGTGAACTGAAAGGCGTGATGTTACCGCTTGCAATCTTGTTGGTTTCAGCGCTGTGCATTGGCTTACGTGACCCACTTGTTGCCGTTGTAACTCTCGGAAGTGCGACGCTGGTTGTTGGAGCAGAAATGGGCATTATGTCGATGTTTGGTTACACCTTTTCTGTCATCGATGGAATTGCTGTTCCGATAATTATGGGGGTTGCAGTAGATGGAGCATTTTGGTACTGTCGTTCTTCACATGATGTCGAAAAAGTCCGCAAGATGTTGTTTGTCGCAATGTTGACAACCATTGCAGCCGTCTCTCTCGCCTTGTTCTCTCCACTGCGCGCACAGCGTTCTTTAGCGCTGGTTATGGTGATTGGCATTTTCCTTGATTGGCTGATTACCCGATATGTGCTTGAAGATTTCTACATGTCTCGTAAGAAGGTTGAAACTTCTCTTCCCATCACAGGCGATGTCCTTTCAAAACCCGTTTTTACCGCGTTATGGCCGGCCTTACTCCTGCTTCTCGCAGGTATTGCGTTCATTGCACCGAGCGGTGTTGACGTCTTGGATATCCATCAGTTCCTGCCAGAGGACGACCAAGAATTAGCAGAGTTACGTCAACTGCAGGATGAATACATTCTTGCATCGAGTACCGATGTATGGATTTTAGTTGATGCAAAAGGAGATTCAAGTGAGGAATATCGTAATTTGTTGTCATTCCAAGAACGATTAAGGCATCACCCCAGCATCATTTCACTTGATACTGGAGTTTCACAAACGAAACTGATGATTGGCATACCCGATTCTCGCGATTCCAATGCTACACTGGATCAAGTCCTTACTGCCTCTTCTCTTGATTCACTGATGGTCAAAGACCCGAGGTTACAAGCAGATGGAGAGACCTATGCCGTCGTTCTTGTTGTCTATCTTGACGGGCAAAATACCGATGCTGCACTTGCTTTCAATGACGACGTTCAAACATTGCTTTCCGACATGAACGTGTCTGGAGATATTGGGGGTAACCTCGTCGTTGGAGCAGAATCAGCACATTCTTTTGAAAAGTCTCGAATGACTCAAATCTTTGGCGCAGGTTTAGCGGTATTTTTCGTTGCTTTTTACGTTCTGCGTTCTCCCGAAAAAGCTCTTCGAATCGCGGTTGGAACCGTCGTTGTTGGCGCCGCTGTCGATGGAATGGCGAGTATGTTCGGTGGTAGAGGTGTAGGTTCAGCACCGGCGGTTTTACTCGGTATGGGCTTTGC
The DNA here is from genome assembly GCA_937897365.1 of uncultured euryarchaeote. Taxonomy (GTDB): domain Archaea; phylum Thermoplasmatota; class Poseidoniia; order Poseidoniales; family Poseidoniaceae; genus MGIIa-L1. The sequence goes on along the minus strand of CALCOP010000214.1, from coordinate 2,702 downwards.
TGCTGACTACCTTTCTCATTCCAGTAGTTCTGATCATGCTCCAACTTCAAATGACCATGCAGCACGATGGTGGGCAGCCTTCACTTCGATGTGTGTTTTTATTCTCATCGCTTTCACGAAGTTTCCTCCATCCAGTGAAACGGGACGTCTACTCACTCTGAGCATTTTCTTTTCGGTCTTGTTAGCAACCTCTCTTTCAATGTATCAAATTCACAGTGAAGAAGAGGAATGATTCTGCGTCACTTCATTCCTGTTTGTTGAAGAATGAAGAAACAGTCCCAAATGTTGCTCGAAGCATACCGATAAACAGTACAATTCCAATCAGTGGGAACGGTAAAATGCAGCATGCTGCAAAATCGACTCCTGATACTCCGGTTTCAAGTACAGCGTCATATGGATTATCAGGGTTCACGTAAACTGTAATCTCTTTGCCAGATGGGTAGTCGTCATCGGCCTCTTCCGACCAGGATGAACACGAATTTTGCTTGCTGTAACTGACGACATCTCCATCAAAGGTCTCATTATCATACGTATACTGATAATCAACCCACAAGCAGTAGGTTGTTCCACCCTCACTACCGGAGGAAGTATCAACTCCACTGTCAATGATAACCCCATTCGTAGCATTCCAATCCGATGTTCCTAAATCAGCAAGGACTGGTCCGCCTACAAAGAAGACGGCAACGAAGGAGACTGTGCACCAGATCCCGGCAAAACCCCATCCAAAAAACAGGCTACCAATTTTTGCACCTGCAGAAATTTCTATTGAACTCTGTGGACTCTCCCATACAGTACATCCTTCTTGCTCAAGAGTATGAATTGTAAAGTCGAGTAATTTTTGTGCTTGTGAACGAGAATAAATCGATTCCACACCGCTTCCCGCTTTGAAGAATTCAAGTGTTTTTTTATTCTCAGACACTCGATTCGCATTGTACCAATCGACAATGAAACGAGCATCATTATCGCTGTTCCAAGTGCCCACTGGAAATTCATCAAGCGTGACATGAATTTTTGTCTCACTTCTTTGTGAATCGATATTCTTGAAAGAGGAATCGTCTCCTTTTTCTTTTGAGTCATTTTCGGGGAGTTGGTCCCAAAAATTGTCTGACATCGAGACGCCCTCTTGGTCTTATTTTTTGTTATTTTGCCCGTTAAAACTGATTACATTCAACTCTTCAGGGCTCAGTGGTCGGGTCCCAGCCTGAAACATAGTTTTCTTCAAGGGCAAGTATCGTGTCCATTTCACTTGAGATATCAATGTCCAGTGAGCCTATATTCTCAATGATACGCGAGGGATTGCTTGACTTTGGAATTGTAATACAGCCTTGGTCATAACAGAATTTGATTGCTACTTGAGCAGGAGTACAACCCAATCGTTCAGCGATTGCAGCAAGTTCGGGGTCGTCAACTCTGTGTCCACGTGCAAGTGGAGAATACGCCATTAATTTTGCACCTGAATCTTCTATTGCTTTCTTGAGATGAGGTCGTTGGAGCCAAGGGTTGTATTCGACTTGATTGACACTTGGCATGTAGTTTGCATACTTCTTCATCGCATCCAAATGTGCCACTCCATAGTTGGAAACTCCGATTGATTTGACCCACCCTTGCTCAAGGCAGTGCTCCATTGCCCTCCAGACCGGCGCACGATGTGCAGGATCAAGAGGCGGAGCATGGACCAAATAGAGGTCAATATATTCAGTATCAAGGAGTTCAAGTGATTTCTTACATTGCTCAATGGTTTCTTCATACCCGACAGCGTCACCACGTCGTAGTTTTGTCGTGATGAAGACGGAAGAACGTTCGACACCCACTTCTTTGAGAGCACGACCTACATCGCGTTCATTCTGATACATACTTGCCGTATCGATGTGTGTATAGCCTGCTTTGAGCGCAGCTACAACTGATGATTTGCATTCTCCATCATCCGACATCAAAAAGACGCCAAGGCCAAATTGTGGGATTTCTGTAGGGTAGGCTTCCTTGCCTTCAGGTGTTTGGTGACTGATGTGCATAACTCCGACCAAAGGCCGGGGATTGATGAATCCGTCGCTCACTCAGCAGGTGCGATTTCACCCGTCTGCCAATTACCATGCAACACGCCACTTAATGCGAGAAGACCCCACAGAACCAGTGGTGGAATGAACATTGTTTCAAATCCGTCCATTACAATCCATACTGCAAACAGAACCCAGACTGGTCCAGCAATGACAGTTGCCAGTTTTGCCTGAATCTCCTTCGTGAAAGTAAGTGCGATAAATACCATCGGAATAATCATCGACACGATTCGCCAAACAGCGTATTCAACTTCTGTTTCACCCATGTCGAGACCATTCTCACTCAACACAGGTAGAATGGTTGCCAGAGTATGTCCGATGGCGACGACAAGAAGCCAAATTTTCGGGTTAAGGATTTTCTTGAGTTGGTCCATGTTCAAGCCTCAGCAGGGGTGGCTTCGTCCATGTTCCATCCGAGTACGCCCGTCAAAGCGGTCATTCCCCAGAACACAAGCGGTGGAATGATTTCGCCGGACAACTCAAACGTGTAATCCGTTGTTGCGTAGGTAATTTCGAGACCGAGAATCGCACACAATACGAACCACACGAAGATAGGTCCAGCGATCACGGCCGCCAAACGTGCCTGTGCTCGTCCTTCGTTCATGAAGGCGGCGTAGAGCATGTAGACGGGAATGATGAGCATGATTC
>CALCOP010000213.1 GCA_937897365.1 uncultured euryarchaeote | reverse complement strand
AGCAAGAGCTGGGTTAAGGATTTCAGCGGGTATATCGTAAAGAGTCGTCATGACAAGACACCGAGCATTTTGCCGACCGAACTCCCCTATATGAAGAGAACGGGTAAAACGGCCACTCAAACAATGACGATTCTCATTCAGTAAATCGAAAAATAATCCGAACAAGGGTTCAAGAAAGAGATGTTCATGGCTCAATTAATGAAGAAGGCTTTAGCCCAGAATCCAAATCTATTACGGACACTCATGGGATTGTCCGTAACATTGATTCTGTTACTTTCATATGCAGTATATGGCGCTACAGTATCACCTTCGTACTACCTTTACACGACTGAAGCAAATGAAACTGACCATGAAATTGGAGAGCCCACACGTATTTACCAGGAATCTTCCAACACCACAATTTGGGCGTGGGAGATACCTGCCAACAGTTCAAATCTAACTTGGATTCATCTCTCTGTAATCGACCTGTCGGCTGATTCCAAGGTCAAACTGATTAATTCTGCCGGATTGTACAGCCATAGGCTACTCGGGGTTGATTCTGACCAAGCATTTAGCTGTGCGGAGCAATGCCAAAAAAATACGACTCACGAAGTCGAATCGACCGATGGTGGTACTGTAACTATACATGCACTCACTTCATTTGACCCCTCTCGAAGAAACAACGGAACAGTCTACGGTGCAAACCTTGAAGAGGCTTCTGAAAAAGCAAAAGAACTCATCGAATATGAACATATTCCATCGAATCTTCGCGTGGAGGTTACCGAGACAGGTGATCGAGTTACGACTCCCCAAGTTGTTTTGATCACAGTAAACGAAGAGTTTGATTCCATCGCAGTGTTTTCAGTTGATGCGGCTACCGAATTCCTTTGGGCCTTAGCAGCCGTTGTTGGTTGTTTTTCAATGGTACTTATTCCATCATTTACGGTGTATTTTGCTGCCAAAGCAAAAGAAAACAAAGACAGACTAAAACTTGAACAATCTGAAGAACAGGTGAAAGCATCTCTCGATGAGTAACAAGTGAATCCGTTCCCAATTGCCTCATATATATTGAAGAAATGTGTAGCGCTGAGCGCCATGCAGAAGTTCGTAGCCATTCTCTTCATGTTCCTCTTTGTTGGGAGTAGTATCTCATCATCATATGGGGCGGAGTTGGACGAAAATGATTCCTCTGAGGCCAAAGGACGGGCTACCGGTGTCGATGTAACTGTGTCAAATGTATCATTTTCATACACAACGGGAAACGATGAGTCACAATACCGCATGTTCTCTTCAAATTATCCCGTTTTTGGTTTCAACAGACCCGCAGAGTTGTATGTTGTTGATGCAGTTGTCAACGTACCAATTCAGGTCGATGTTTTGATTGAAAACGTTGGTACTGCTGCTTCTGGCATTATTGATGTAAATATCAAAGTACTTCACAATGAATATTCCCTTTTTGAAATGGTAAATGAAACAGTGCAAATGAATTCTCTCAACGGTGGAGATTCAAATACTGTTTCGAAAGTTTTTACGCCAACATACGCAGGAAATCATACATTCATCGTACGCTCGACATCGACGGTAACCGATGACAAACCACAGAATGATGAATCTCTTAGGAGTTTTACTGTTGCAAGCACCTATTTCAACTGTGATGACTTGACTGGCTGGAATGTTGGAACACAATGGGGTTTGAGTAGCGACAGTGCGCTTTCTATGGGCAGTAGTTGCCATATAGGGAATGGACAATTTTCAACTTACACGAATAATCTTGCAACCTCTCTCGTTACTCCGGTCATGGATATGTCCGACGCAGTCTCAAATCCAACTCGGACCAATGGCTTGAGTTTTTATTACACTGGAAGTGTTTTGGCAGGAGATGTTCTGAAGATTGAAGTGCTCTCACCAATGGGAGGCTGGTATCAAATCGGTAGCATAAGTGCTTCAATAGACCAAGACTTCACTGACGGTCAAGATTATCAAACTTTTTCCGTAAACCATGCTGGTGCGACATCGCCACTTATTCCCATTCCACAAGAATATTTTCACAGTCAAACCCAGTTTAGATTTTTGTTTGAAAGTGATGCATCGGGTACTGACATAGGCTACTTTTTTGACGAATTGGTCTTTGTTTATGATCAGAAAGTTCGGCCGGAGGAGTATTCTTTGTCATCAAGCGGAATCTCAACGCTCGGTTCAGTTCCTGGACAATGGGGTCACATCCGTGTTGAAATAACAAACGACGGTAACATTTCCGACTCCATTCTTCCAGAGGTCGTTGACTTGCCAGAAGGCTGGGATGTTTATTTTGCAAATCCAAGCGGTGTATCTATCAACACTGAATCAGGAGTTCTCCTCGCGCCCGGAGAGTCGAAGATGATTGACATAAAAATACAGCCAGATGAAAATGCTACAACTGGTTTGCACCAGATGACCTTCAAGGGAGTGTCAAGCCAATATGCTTCTATTAACACGACCTTAGCAATGCAGTTTCAGGTTGTTCCGGACAGGGACCCGTTTATTGTTAAGCCAAGTGTATCACCAGCATGCGCACCTGGCACTACGTGTCCTTTCTCAATCGAAGTCCGAAACTTAGGTGATGCTACCGATGTTTTCGAATTATCAATAGACAGCACAACTTTGCCAAATGATTGGGGTGTGCAGTTTGCATGGACTCAGGACTCTAATGTGTTCGTTCGTCCTGATACCCCTGTTCTTGTCGACTTTACAATGACCATCCCAGCGAACGCCATTCCTGATTCGATGTTCAGTTTTTCACTCACAGCAACTTCTCAGAACAATTCAATACGGACATTTAGCGAAACAATAGACCTTTCTGCATCAATGATAAGTGATGCGTATGTTGGCATTTCTGAAAATCAAAGACAAAAAGATGTGGTAGTTGATGCTGGTGAAACAATTTCCGTGGAGTTTACAATTTGGAACAATGCATCGCGACAGGATATTTTTTCAGTTGAAATACTTCATGACCCAAGCGAACAATGGATTATTGAGCAACCCAACTTAGAAAATGCAGTGATAAATGGGCAGTCGCAGACATCATTTAGCATCGATATCAGTGCTCCTGAATCCGGGCAAGCCGGTGATGTAGCGCCAAGTATTACTCCAGTGATATTATCGAAACGGAGTGGAATGGAGTTCACAGGAGATGCATTTGAAGGAATTACAGTGAGCACGGTGAGTGATCTTGAGCTGCGTTTAATTGAGTCTCCACAGAGATTGACTCCGGGAAATGCCACCAAAGTAATCTTGGAGGTAGAAAATAACGGCAACGGCCTTGTTTACGCAGAAATTGATAGCGAGTACATTCCTGATTCTTGGCATTGGTGGATGGAGGTCGATGAAATGAACCACACAGGATTGATTGAATTATCAGCTCCTTACGACAATGAAGATATCCAGATTATCGAAGTTTGGATTCTCTTACCAAGCGCGGAAAAAGCGGGTGAGATTCATACAATTGACTTCAGTGTGTCAAATGGTAATGGACTCATCGATGTCGAACCATCTGACAATACGGTTCTTTTCGATACAATTACTGCATCTGTCCGAATTCCAACGATTACTGCGAATGTCTCAGAAGTTTCAACCAGTGTCGGTGGCACTGCATCAGTAAATGCTACTGTCAAAAATATTGGAAATGCAGTCGATGACCTCTTCCTTGTGATGACTTCAATATCGACATCACCACCACACGAGGGCGTCGTTGCTTTCATGAGTATTGGAAATTCGGGCGCATCTCGACCGCTTGATGTGCTGAACCCACTGCGAATGGAAGCAGGTCAAGACCTGCTCGTCACTGTTGACCTTATCATTCCGGATGATATCCCCCTCAACACTCGAATTGTCGTTAAATTCGAAGTGATAGCAGGCGAAGATGAAATGTCAAGGCCCTATCAATTAAAACATGAAACAATGGTTGTCGTAAATTCGCAGCGTTCGATGGTGGGTGAATTAAGTCAAGAATCGAACCGAACACACACAACTGGAGTTCCGGCATCATTTTGGATAAATGTAACGACAACATCATCCCAGCCAGAAGAATATCAAATTTTTATTCAACAACCCGAGCAGTGGCAGTCCGTTTGTCGAGGTGTAT
>CALCOP010000212.1 GCA_937897365.1 uncultured euryarchaeote | reverse complement strand
GTTTTTACACAACTACAGTCAGGTGCTCTACCAACTGAGCTAAGCGAGGTATTCCAACGCACCAACCACCAGTACTTAATCCTCATCAATCGAAAGCGAGATGGTTCATTCGCATTTATGCGAAAAAAGCAAGAAAATCAATGAATCAACCCTTACCTTATCATAGGTCGGAGTAAATGTTGCTATACGAGGACTTTGGAATGAACAATTCACTGCGAAAATCGGCCTCTCGATTGACTCGGGAATGTGCGCGCTTAAGTATGGAAAGAGTAGGCTCTCGGAATCAGGATGTGTAGGGATGGGACCCAGTACTTCAGGAACTGAGAATAACGCTCTTGCCGATATGGTGAATGAGATGGCCAAAGAGGCCAAGCGCGGAGCGACTGCCCTCATGGACGAAGAAGTTGGAACCTTAGGTGTCCCAAATCCACGTATCCTCATTGTTGGTTGCGGCGGTTCAGGAAATAACACCCTCAACCGTATTACTCACTTAGGCGTCGAAGGCGCTGTTACCGTGGCTATCAACACCGATAAGCAACACTTAGATCATACTCGAGCTTTGCAAAAGCTCCTGGTTGGCCGTCATATTACTCGTGGACTTGGTGCTGGAGGCGACCCTTCCACCGGACGCCGATGTGCTGAGGCTGGTCGTGAAATGATTCGACGAATTGTCACCGGTGCAGACCTTGTCTTTATCGCCAGTGGACTGGGTGGAGGTTCAGGAACTGGAATCTGTCCAATTGTTGCTGAAGAAGCGAAAGCTGCTGGTGCACTCGTCGTTGGTATTGTCACAACCCCGTTCCATGTTGAACGTCGTCAAAGAATGACAAAAGCGCTTGAAGGATTGGAATCTCTACGTCGAGTTGCAGACGCAGTCTTAGTTCTTGATAACAACCGATTACTGCATTATGTGCCTCATCTCCCATTGGATGAAGCATTCTCTATCATGGACCAACTGGTCGCTGAAATCGTTAAGGGAATTGTTGAGACCATTACCTTGCCTTCACTGATCAATCTTGATTTCGCAGACGTTCGTGCCATTATGGCCAACGGTGGCGTAACCATGATGCTCTATGGTGAAAGTGACCGAGGACCAGAAGAAGTGGTTCATGAAGCACTCAATCACCCCCTACTTGATGTTGATATTTCAGGCGCAACCGGTGTTTTGATTCACGTCACTGGCGGCCGTTACATGACGCTTGATACTGCTTCTCAAGTAGTCGATTTACTGACCAGCAAAGTCAGTGAAGATGCAAACGTCATTTGGGGTGCACGACAAGATGCTGGATTTGGTGATACCATCAAAGTCATGGCCATTATTACCGGTGTAGGTGGAACTGATTTGCGCACGGCTCGAATGCAACCAAACTTGCTTGGTGATGCGCTTCGACTCACCCAAGACCAAGGCGGTGCTCAGCGAAATGATGGCCTTGGATTCCAGCGCTTCGACTGAAACCGAATCTTCGTCAAACCGTTTTGGTATAGTACGACGACTCGCAACCGTCAAATGTAGGAAGCATAACATCTCAACCATGCGAGCCAAGACTCTTGTAGCCCTCATCATCACTGCTTTGATGCTAACACCTGTTCAAGCAGGCGATGTTACAGCATCTCAAAGTGAACCTGCTGAAGACCCAAAGCAGCCCAGTGCGAACAACACCACGATGTATATGTGGAGCAATGGAATGGCAACAGAATGGACACATTTTAGCCTGAACGAATCCGAATCAGTAGAAGAAGGTGAACTGTTTGAAGAAAAAGAAAACGGCATTATCAACATCAAGTATCGATTCACGATGGACCCAACACTCGATAAGCGCCTCAACATGACTGAAGGTGCGGAAATGCGTGGTAACTTCAACGTCTACTGGGAAGGCGATATTGACAACGGTGGCGATGGAAGTTGCAACAACGATTGCGAGTATCTCAACATCACTGTTTTTCGTGGCCCAAATAAAGTGTTCCAACACACTGAACAGCCTTGGCCTGCTGGTAACTGGAAGAATGTCGTATTCTCCTACCCGATGACTGAAGAAGATGGCCACCTTGTGTGGGATTCAACCAATGACAACCCGGTTGTTGAAGTCACCATGAAGGTAAAAGGCAACCAACAGAATGGAGGTCCTGGTGGTCTATTCATCGAAGGAGATAAAGCTGCATTTGGATTCAAACTCGGAGAAGATGCGCGACTTGAACTTCCAATAGATGAATCAACATGGGATGAGAACTTCCAAGCAGGTATTGAATTCATGCCTGAGGAAGATACACCTGGATTCACATTGGTTGTTGCATCCGCTGCTATTGCAATGGCAGTCTTTGTCAACGTTGGCAAAGAAGAAGAAAACGAAGCGTAATTTTAGCGCATTGCTTGAATCGCTGCTGCGATCGCACCTGCTGTCAATGCGACCGCTTGCTGTTCACCCGAGTCTAAACTCTTGACCATTGCTTGGCCACTGTCAAGATCTCTTGGTCCTATCACGACCGTGAATTGGCAACCAATCGAATTTGCCCACTTCATAGCTTTGGCAATCTTTCGGCCACGTAATTCAAGTTCAATACGCTCGCCAGCATTACGCAGACTTGCTACAAGGGGCAAAACCCGAGTCACATCAATATCGAATGGAATGAATGCAACCAGACCTTTCGGATCAGTCTCTCCAGGGACAACTTCACTTCGACCACTGGCTTTTGCTTGAGCTTCAAGGGCAAGTAAGACTCGATCAAATCCAAGACCAAAACCACAACATGGGTCAAGGTCAGGTAGTCCAAAGAGATGAAGCAGTTTGTATGAACCGCCACCAAGCACTTGTCCCTCTCCTCGCAACTCAGGAACTTTGACTTCAAACACCATGCCGGTGTAATAATCAAGACCGCGAGCAACAGTGAGGTCAACGCTTAACGAAGGCGGAGCAGGTGCTAATGCAGCAACTGCCTCAAGAGTGGTTTGCAAATCATCGAGTGCTTCAAGAGATACGCCTTCCAGTGAAGAGAGAATGTCCCGAGCAGGGCCAAGCGTTTCAACACCACCTTCCAAATCAGCAAGGGCTCGCAAAGGTGCTGCATTCTCTGGGTTGATTCCATTCTCGGTGAACAGTTTGGCTAATCCAGCATCGTCGCCTTTGTCAAGTAAACGCATGGCACTGGCAACGGGTGGTTCATTGCCACCTTCAGGTGTCTCCGGCGAAAGTCCAAGTCCAGTCAAAGCGCCTTTGAGAATACCAACATGCCCAATACGAACTTCCCAGTTTTCAAGGCCAGACGCATCAAGCATATCAATCGCTAAAGCGATGACCTCTGCTTCTGCAAGTGGCCCTGATTCACCAATCAGTTCAACTCCGTATTGGAAAAATTCTCGATAGCGACCTTTCTTCGATTCTTCATAACGATAGCATTGTCCATAATACGACAAGCGAAGCGGTCGCGGTAGCATCTGCATACCTTCCTCTGCAATCATCCGCATGACTGGAGCGGTTAATTCTGGTCGAAGCGTGAGTTGACGTTCGCTCTTATCCTCAAAGGCATAAAGTTGAGAGACAATACCTGGTCCAGACTTTGCTGTGAACAAATCAAGTGATTCAAATATTGGCGTTTGAATACGTGAAAAACCATGACGTCGAGCACGCTCTTCCAAGAGTTGCTCAAAAGCCAAGCGACGCGCCATGACCTCGGGCGTGAAGTCGCGAGTCCCTCGTGGACGTTGCACCATGGGTGTTCCACAAGCCGACTGTTCATCACCTCTTCGCATAGAAAGGCGACAAGAACCGTGTTTCTTTCATTCATTCCTCTTCGAGGCTGGTGAACCAGTTATCGCTCCAATCACGGTCGCTCGGTTCTTCTTCCTCAAGAGACCATCCCAGTACTGTAGGTTGTGAGGATTGAACAAGTGCGTCAAGGTCAGGAGCGCTGGGGACGTTTACAGTTTGTTCAAAATGAACTCCCGTGTCCTGACGAACCTCAACCGCATCCTCGACCAGAAGAACATCATCATCACTGATTTCATCTTCAAGTTCATCCACAGTTACAACCTCATACCCTTGAGAAACTACTGACTCCTCTGAGGTAAATGTTCGAGTTGATTGTTGTTGAAAATCAAAAGCCGCGAAAGCGTTTGAGACCTCACTGACGGGAGGCGGTAGAGCACGAGCGCGCTCTTCTGCTTTTTGACGCTCATAGAGTGCCTGCTGTTCTGCTGCAGCTTTTTCTTCAGCCATTTGTGCTTCAACTGCTCGCCACATCTTTGTTTCTTCTTTTTTCTTCGCAATCGATTCTTCGCGCTCAATTTGTGCCTCACTTGGCTCATCATAACGTTTCCAGAACCACCATGAAATGAAGATCAGAATCAGTGATACGAACAGACCTATCGCCAACGTCTCGACGAGGTCGTCCATCGACTCACCCCATCATACAAGTTCCGCTTCGAGGCTTGCAGAGCCTGATTTATCTTTGGAAAGATGTTCAAATCCAGGTGCTACTTCACCCAATGCTACGACCAAACCATCATCGCCACCAGGTAGCGTTGAGATGTCGACTTCTGCACCCTTGGGAATGTTTCGATACAGAGGACGACGAATCAGGTACTTGTTGAATGAAATGAAGAGGGCAGCAACAACCCCCCAGAACATAAGAATGATACCAAGACCGCGAGGGTTTGTCGGATTCCAAACATCTTCTGTATTGGCAATCATATCGCTGAAGTAGGAAATCATCAGAACTGCAAACAAAATTGGGAACGCTAAATACATCAGCAAATCCCACCATCTTCCAACTTCCAAATCGTTGTCGCCCGTGTTAATGAAGTCATCACGGAATGCTGAAACTCCGAAGCCAAGATAGCCCTTGAGACCAGGTGGAGCAACACCAGCCTCGACTCCAGACTGCCAGCGTAAGTATCCATACTTCCAAATTGAGAAGGCAATGAACAGTCCGGAGAACATCAAGCCGTAACCCCAAATGTGATCCTGAACTTCAAGGAACTCCGGGAATGCAACACCGTTCGCATCTAACTTGACCCACATGATAGCGGAGGGAAGACCAAACATGAACAGAGCAACGCCAGTCAATGCAACGGACTTCTCTCGCTCATAGCCGTGGTCTACGAAATTACGTACACACAATTCGACGGTTGAAATCATTGAAGTCATCGCTGCAAAAGACAGCGCTAAGAAGAAACCTGCCATCATGAACAGAGGCCCAATAGGCGCAAACGGAGCTTGAGCAAAAACTTCTGGCAGTGCAAGGAACGTGATAGCAGAAGAACCACCGGTTACCGTAGCAAGCGGGTCTGGGTTGACTGCAAATATTGCAGAAAGAACTGCGAGACCAGCAATAATGGAAATGCTGTTGTTAGCCAGACCCATCGTGAAAGCATTGAGCACTGTGTCCTCATCCTTACTCATGTAGACAGCGTATGTGATACACATACCCATTCCAGCCGAACATGACCACGCCGATTGCGACAAACCGTTAATCCATACTTCAGGCTCAAATAACATATCAAAGTCAACGGTAAACATGAACAGAGCTCCATCAAGTGTTCCATCTGAAAAGTCCATCCAAAGTGAGAGGAATAATGTGAGGAAGAGTAAGCAGAAAAGCGATATCATCAGATAAAAATTAACTTTCTCAATCGCTTTTGCGCCCTTCCAAATTGCTGCCAATGTCAAGACAATCACCAAAAATTGGAAGAAAATAACCTGACCTGGGTTTTGGAGGAATGCATTCCAAACTTCCGTGGTATCAACACCCTCACCGTTGAGAGCACCGGTTACTCCAAGTTGGAAATATTTGATGGTCCAACCAGAAACAACAGCGTAATAGAAACCGATGGCTGTAGAAATCCAAGCAGTCCAAAGTCCCATCCATGCAAATTTCTTACCAGCAAAGATACGGAAAGTCCCGATTGTTCCGGTTCGGCTACGCTTACCCATTGCATATTCTGCAATAACCAGCGGGATGGACCAGATGAACAAGAAAAACAGCCAAGGAACGAGGAATGTCCCTCCACCATTCGCGCCAACCATCCGTGGGAAACGCCAAATATTTCCAGTTCCAATAGCTGCACCAATTGATGCAAAAATGAGGCCAAGTCGGCCGTTAAATTGGTCGGAGTCTCCATCGTCTGACATGTTCAATCCTCCTCAGGCACCTTCTTCGGGCGCAGTCAAATCAATGGCTTCTTCATCCGAAAGCATCATTCGTAAACAAACGGCTAATCCACCCCAAACAAAGCCTGCAGTCAATGCAAACATGAACATAGAGCCAAAGACGCTGCCATAAGCCGCTCGATATGAGAGATCAAGGACATAATAATCACCATCTGCTGGATACTGGTAAAGGTCTGAGCCTGAAAGAGTAGATACAGAGGCTTTGTAATGCAGTTTGCCGGTGGCTGTTTCAGAAACTGGAACCATTCCTCTCAAGACTGTTCCGTTGCCGTTTGAAACCGTACACCCGTCATCAACAGCCATTAAGTCGACCGATTCCCACGAAGTCGTCGCCCACTCACGAGGTCCGAAATCGCTTTGTAAACGACTCGGTTTCACCATGCGCCACTTAATCATAGAATTCGATTCGCTGTAGGGGAAATCATTGGAAACACAGATGTCAATTGGAATATCTCCTTCTGCAGGGATATCGGACTCATCTATTTCTTTCAGATAGTTCTGCTGAGATATGTTAGCGATTGCCAAGTCTGCAAGTTCTCTCGGGTTGTCGGCAATCTCAGCGATGTAAAAGCCAGTTCCAAGGTTTCGAACGGCGATATGATCAACGTCGTCTTCATGTTGATGGAATGCGGTTCCGATTTCAGAAGTGTAACAGTACGAACCGTGGACACCATAATGCCAGTCACAGAAATCTCCTGATGTTGGATAAAGAGATGATGATTGCAGGTTGGCATATTGAGTCATGTCAGCCAATTGCTGTCCGTGATATTCGAGTTGGGCATGGTCGGGACTTTCACAGTCGGTGCAGTGACCCCAGGGCCAAAGAATGAGTTCAGAGTAAGAGTGGTGTGTGATGGTTGCTTTGAATTCACTTGCGCCGTCACCAACGTCATCGTTCATTTCAGTCATGTCTTGGATGAACTTGGTTTCCGGCTCGGAGTTTCCTCCCCACCAGTCCTCATCGGTAACTCCATCTGCATCGTCATCTTTTCCGTCGACGTGGTCTTCGTTAATTTGGCCATCACCGTCGTTATCCTTATCGTCAACTGGTCCGTTGTAAACATCGTTATTTGAACCGTCAAGTTCTCCTTCAGATGGCGAACAGGTTCCCGGAATAAGAGGCCCTGTTGCGCCAAGAGGAGCGCCCCATTCAAACTGATAATTTCTATTGAGATCTACACCATCACAATCTTCATCCACTTCTTCTTGAAGGTCTGGAAGAGGAGTTACACCCGTGAACGTATTGTCTCGAAGATTCTTTCTCCATCCACCGCTCGGGCAAGTCTCCCATGCAGGTGCTGGACAGAAGACCTCACGGTCGTAGATGTTGCCATCAACGTTTAACATCGGAATAAGATAGATCTCACGTGAGTTCACCAAATCGGTAATCCATTGTTCTGAATAGTCTTCATCAACACCATGATCGCCCGGACCACAGCTTGTACCATCACCGTTGGAATCCTGATATTCGGCCGCAAGAGCAAGACAGTCGCCGTCATCATCAAGGATGCCGTCACCGTTTTCATCGCCCCAGCCATCTTCATCAACAAGACCGTCTCCATCGTTGTCGTAACCGATATTGTCGTAGGAGAAAGCGATGACTTCCATCTGCATAATTACAACCTGATACGACATCCATTCACGAGCGTGGTGGTTGCCGACAATCATGACATCATGACGGTCCTCGTAATTTCCATTATCGCCGACAAAAGGATTGTAGTCGCCGCCTTGAACATCGCCAGTGATCTTCAACCAAGGAGAAGAATGGCCGTAATACCAACCTTCGTAAGCATCTGCAGTGACTTCCTCGCCTCGAGCGTTTGTTCCACCGTTCATGCCTTCATGGTATTCGAAAATGTCGGGATTGTCTTCAGCGAGGCGCATCATTCGAGTCTTCATCGTCTCATATGTGTGGTATTGCTTGAATTGAAGAATAGGCTCATTTGCCGATGCCCAAGGGAAAATCATGTTGATGTAATCGTCGGACCAGATGTCTTCGGGAGCATCACCCATGGGTTCATCTTGAGCGACGCTTGCGTTCGCAATTGGAGCGATAAGCGACAACAAGAGTGGGAGCACAATCAAGACTCCAAAGGAAGGGCGTGTTCGGACAACTTTACCGTTCGACATCATGGTATCGTCTCACCCAATAGGCTCCACTTCTTGAAGCGTTCGTGGAGAAGGGTGTCCCCTATGGGGACAGATTTCATGCGAAAGTGACCAATATGAGTATCGCTAGCGTATACCATGCCAAGCCTTCTCCAACCCGATGCGGATTCATTTTGGTCCGAGCAAATAATAGGGCTCAATTACCTTACAGTGGCCATTTTAATCGGCCTTTTTCTGTTCGCAACTGTGGTCAGATTTACGACCATGTGGGCCGCTCCTAAACTGATGAAAAAAATAATCAGTTCGGATTCTATTCAAACAAAAACCATCAAAGATTCCGATAAAGCGCTTGGAACTGCTGCTGGTGCAGGAGTTTCACTGTATATTCTCAACGCGCTCATCGAACTTCACGCTCAGGAAGGAAACAGTTTCATTCTCCCAGGAGTCACTGAAAGTCTCTTCCCGAATATCCTCCAATTCATCTTTGCATTCGCATTGGTGATTTGGGCATTTCGACTGGTCGCCATTGTTCAAGATGTTGTCGAACTGTTTGACAAAGATGGCGAACTCGACGGCTCTGAGAAAACTTTAATTTCGGCAGTTGAAAGCATCCTTCGATTCCTTATTATCGCACTTGGTGCTGTTTTCATTGCTGATTCACTCGGATTCAATCTCACGTCACTTATTGCCGGTTTAGGAATCTCCGGATTGGCACTCGCTCTGGCAGCAAAAGATACGATTTCAAACTTGTTTGGAGCGACCACTGTCTTACTCGACCGCCCTTTCAAAGTAGGCGATTGGGTCATCATTGATTCAATAGAAGGCGAAGTGATGGAAATAAGTCTACGAACGACTCTTGTTCGAACAGCTGCGGATACGGTCGTCACCGTTCCAAATGCGAATCTTGTCAACACACCCATTGAGAACTTTGGAAAGCGCCGATGGCGACGGTGGCAATCTCTGCTTCATTTGGACCTCAACTCAAATGCAGAAGATGTTGCAGCGTTCTGTGATGGGGTTTTAGAACTCATAACATCCAGTGAGGTAACCGTCAAACATGAGAGTTCATGGTGCCAAGTTTCAACTCTTTCAGCCCAATCTCTCGACCTTTCTCTCAACCTGTATTGGGATGTCGCTGGTGGTGCACCTGAGCGAGAAGCAAAGGAGAAGTTCCTTCTTGGAGTTATGAAATTAGCACAAGACAAAAATCTGAAATTCTTCGATGCAAGAATGATGCAGAACTCTTGATCAATATGGCTTTGGGTCTTTCAAGCGATAGACGGCATTCGTTACGATTCCAGCCGCGATACTCAGGGTTGCTAAAACCAAACTCTGGCCCTCAGTAAGCGTAGCCAACTTCCACGAAAAGAAAGCAACTGCAAGGCCAGTAACTCCTACCCATTGACCCGATTTCCAAAGCCTTAGTGCCCCTAAATGTGCTTGGAGTCGAGAGACATCTCTCAACCACTGTTCACATGCTTTTACGGATTTTTCATCGTTGAAGGCCTTCGCTTGAGCAAGTTCAAGAATTGTAGCGTGGTATCTCCATACCCACGCTCCTCCTCGGACAGTTGAGAGTGCATTACGGCTCGACCAAGAAGAGGGAACTGCCTTACTCCATGTATCGAGCAACTTTTGGCGTTGTTGCTCACTTAATCCCTCTTTACGAGCCCACTGGTGCTCCAACATCATCAATGATGCAAGAGAGGGTAAGCGGTCGCTTTCGCACAAGAGATGTTCACTCAATGAACGGCTGAGTGGCAAGAACATTCGCTTACCATCGACATCGACCATTGAATCCACTGAAAGGTTGAGGCGCGGCAATCCGAATGTAGAAGATGAATGCGGAGCTCTCCACATTGTCAGGGTTTTGAGTTTGTCTTCAATATCTTTCAAACGGTCATTCCATCGTCGTTCAGTGTTTGGAGTCGCAAAAGGTTCCAGAGAAGTGTGAACCGCACCAAGCGCCTCTACAATTTCTAAGAAGGCCGATTCCGAACCGTCAAACGGCGTCGTTGAATGCATTGGGAAAAGGAGAACTCGGTCATTATCATCAACGCTCCAGCCTCCAATGGGAAGCAGAATTGGGACATTCAATAATGCGTTTTTCCACGGCTCATAACGCGAAAGACGTGATACATCATCACCAGTATGAAGGGGGTGAATGACAGCCACTGTCGTTGAATTAAGGAGTAGAATGAGCCCTTGTGGTGTGATGGAAATCGTCTCCACGGTTTTGATATCGGTTTCCCACTGACCCCAAACAAAGCCATCTTCGGGAGATGTGTGCCAGCCTTCCGGACTTTGAAGAGACTCGTAGTCCCAAATGTTCGTACGACCGAATGAGGTGTGTATTTGACCATCCGATTGAGCGTCCGCAAAAGACGAAATCGCAATGCCAATTGGCCACCATGCCGGCTCGCTCATGGCTGTGGGAGGGGGCCGAGGTTCTCAAGTCTCGCCCTCAAAGTCAAGTCGAAGCAGGGGATGACATCATACCTCATGGGAGTCTCGCCAGCATAGAGGCGGAACCAATGGGTATCTCGGAAAGGATGGGAGACGTACTCGGTCAAGCGGTCGAGTCGAAACTCCTCCGAGAAATCGAAGAACATTCCGTTAAGGTCCAACACCTCGCTATTATCATGGACGGCAACCGTCGTTTTGCTTGGAGGAGTAACATTGCGACCGGTATCGGTCACCGCATTGGAAAGGAGAAATTGGAACGGGTTCTGGACTGGACGCTTGAGATTGGAATACCGTGGTTAACGGTCTATGCTCTGTCAACTGAAAATTTGAATCGCCCCAAAAAAGAACTTGAAACTCTTTTCAAACTCTACGATGAAGGACTACGCGAAATCGCAGACGACCAAAGAATTCATGAAAATAAAGTCAAAGTACAAATTATTGGTCGAAGAGAATTGTTACCCAAACTGGTCAATGATGCCATCGATTATGCTGAACAAAGAACCGCAGAATACGACCAATTTGTGTTCACAGTCTGCCTTGCTTACGGCAGTCGAGAGGAAATGATTGATGCCATTCGTTCAATCGCAGAAGAACACGCTTCTGGAGATTTAAATCTTGAACAAATCGATGAAAAAGCCGTTTCTGACCGCTTGTATACTGGTGATATGCCAGACCCAGACTTGGTTATTCGAACCAGTGGTGAAGAGCGAATTTCCAACTTTTTGTTATGGCAAATGGCATACTCTGAACTCTACTTTTCTGATGTTTTTTGGCCTTCTTTCCAAAAGAAGGATTTACTCAAGGCAATTCGAACATTCCAAAACCGACGTCGCCGATATGGAGAGTGAACAAATGGCTGTTTGCGATGAGTGCAAAGGATGGCTCAATCCGGCTTTGGCTGCTGACTCTGCTGTTCGACGCGGTGATGAAATCTTGCTTATTCAGCGCAAATACCCTCCAATGGAAGGTGCATGGGCATTTCCCGGAGGTTTTGTAGACCAAGGTGAAAACCCTATTGATGCGGCTGTTCGTGAACTCAAAGAAGAAACTGGACTGGATGGAACAGATCCGAAATTACTGATGGTCATGGGTGATGCTGACCGTGACCCCCGCAAGCATATTGTCAGTATTGTCTATGAAATTCAAGTCAGTGAAGACCAACAACCGATTGCTGGAGATGATGCTGCTGATGCGCGTTTCTGGCCCATAAGCACGCTGCTTTCCGGAGAAATAGAATTCGCAGGAGACCACTTGACTATTCTGAAAAACTGGCTTAGTCAATGAGTTCAACACCCAACTTCTTTGCAAGGTCGTGACGAATATTCGGCCATGCTTCGGGTTCGAGTGCTTCAGTCAAATGGATACCAGTTAGGAATTGTGCTTGGAGATTTTTCCATTCATCTCCTTCACAAATTTTCTTCCAGCGAAACAGGGGATAACCTTCTGATTCTAAACGGTCAAGAAACCCCCGTTCAGCCTTACTGATGAGTAAGGTTGGCGTGCCAAGTAAAGCCGCTTCACTGGCAAGCGTAACAGACTGAGTGATGACGCAATCGTGTGCTGCCAATTCTTGGTCAAGTGCCCATGAATCGCCTGAATATTCATTTTCATCCGCTCGAGTGAGCGATAAACCATCAAACACTTCTTCAGGAATCTCGAGTAATTCATCTTCATCATGAATGCCTCCACCTTGTAATCGACGTATGAGAGCTCTTGGAGGGTTACTGACGCCAGATGGACGAAGACTTGGTCGGAGGTGTACATGGCCATGTAGACCATCAAGGCGGTGAAGTCGGAGGTGTCCGAGTTGAGATGAAAAACCGTCATCAAGGTCATCGCGCCAATGCGTTGGAAGTGCGACATCTGTTGCAACCTTTCGAGCGAGACGATGAGCGATATGGTTCACTTCTGTATCGGTAATGTACCAGCGCTCGATAATCGAATGCAATCGGCGTCGAAGAAAAGGAGAGCGCCATGCCATCAGTTCCAACGGTGCCCCAATTGAAACGATTCTCTGTATTGGATTGCTATCATCGCAGCATTGTCGCAAGAACCGGTGACTGGAACGCCAACGCATCAGAGCTTTCTGACGACGCTTGTCTCCGACTGGACGCTCAACCCAATGCGTTTGTCTGCGAGGAAAATGTCCATCACCGGAGTTCAGAAGATTCTCGACCTCTGTACGCCGAGTTGCAATGATGACATCGTTACTCTGCCCTGCACGAAGAAACGGAGCAAGTAGTCGGACATGCGCCGGATGATCCAATACCCAGCACGTGCGCATGGGCTTGCCTGTAGCCAACTCACCCTCAATGCATCGCTTTGTTGCGAGGAATTAAGATGGCAACCCCCAAGGCGCACTCATGGACAAAGAAAGCATCGAACTCTCTGGAGCCCCGAAGTATGGACCCTATACGCCTGGCGTGAAATCAAATGGCACCGTGTGGCTCTCTGGTCAAATTGATGTCCAAGCAGGAGACGACATACTCTCGCAAACCCAAGGTGCTTTGAACAAAATCGATTCCTTGCTGGCAAATGCCGGACTCACGAAACACAACCTTTGCTTCGTTCAAGTTTTGCTTGCTGACATGGAGTTCTATGCTCCAATGAATGATGTGTATGGTAAGTGGGTTGCAGATATGGAGATCAAGCCTGCTCGTGCTGCCTTTGCTGTTGCCGGTTTACCTGCAGATGCGCTGGTTGAAATTGTCGTTCAAGGAACCTATTGATTCCTCGAAGGTGATGGAATGCCCGGCTCACCATACCTCGAAGAGCCTCCCAAAAAACTGACCACGTGGAAAAGAGTTCTTTCCTTCTCCATACCGATTCTTCTGGTATCGATTTTTCTTGCCGTCACATATGACCTCGTAATCGAGGTGATGATTGCCTATACCCTCTTTTTTGCTCTCACCGCGATTTTAAGAAAATAGGAACACAAAATCGTAAACGAAGATTTCGCTCGCATGGGTACCCATAGCAACGAATCTCTTTACGAGCGCTACCAATCGTTGAGAATATTGTTCAACTTAGAAGGGAGTTCCCAGCAGGTATTGAGCAAATTGAAAGCATGCATCATCAATTCAATGCTTCAAGTAACACCGGTAAAAGTTCCCCCGCCTTTCCAAGATGAACTTCATCAAACGCGTCTGCGTTCAGTGGAGGTTCAAGGTTCACCAACACGGTTCTAGCACCCGCCTGATGAGCGATGTTGACTAAGCCGGCAGCCGGATAGACATGTCCTGAACTACCAACGACGATGAACAGCTCGCATTGTTCAACAGCTGCGTAAATCTCTTCCATTTGCATTGGCATTTCTCCAAACCAAACGATATCTGGTCGCAGACGTCGCGGTGTTGCACAGCATTGGCAGTCTAGAAAATCATCAGTCAAATCTGATTCAGCCATGCGCTCCTCACTGCGACCACTCTGTTCGCAGCGGAGTGTTTTCAGCCGTCCATGCATGTGAATAGCACCCGTGTTTCCTGCACGTTCATGGAGATCATCGACGTTTTGAGTGACGAGAGTGAAATGTTCTCTCTTGGCTGCAAAAGTAGCAAGCGCTTCATGCGCAGCATTCGGAGCCACCTCGAGTAATTGCCTTCGTCTGGCCTGATAGAATCGCCACACAAGAACAGGATTGTTGTTCCATGCCAGAGGTGTGGCTACGTCTTCGAGGCGATGCTCCTCCCACAAACCATCGCCATCTCGAAAGGTACGAACACCAGATTCAGCAGAAATTCCTGCGCCGGTTAAGACCACCACGCGTTGATGTGCCATGCAACCCAGTCATCGTGATGGTATTTGAACATGAAATCATAGCAAGCAATCTTTACATCGTTTCGAATCAGCCAACCAAGCATTCTCACTCAGTCGTATAACAAAACAACAGCGCCCTTTAGTAACGACGCTAAAGGGTATCCTTGAAAGGGTCAAGCCAGTAGCAATTGCATGGACGAATGGCCTGTTCAGTGTTTCAAAGCCTACGATATTCGCGGTCTTGCTTACGGTGATGGAACCGGTGAGTTGACACCTGACTTCGCTTACCGACTCGGTCGGGCTATGGCGACCTACCTTGAATGCGATACTTTTGCTGTAGGTCGAGACATACGCCACTCCTCACCAGCATTGGCCAGTGAATTGATGCGAGGATTGGTTGAGGGCGGCGTCACTGTATCTGATTTAGGAATTGTATCAACCGGATGTGTCTATCACGCTTGTTGGACGCTACCTGTTGATGGAGGCGTTATGGTGACTGCAAGTCACTTAGCCATGCCTACCTACAACGGATTCAAAATGTGCAGAGGAACTCTACCACTTGCTGGTGAAGAAATTCAAGAGTTGAAAGACGTCTTTTTGGAAGGAAACTTCAGAGAAGGAACCGGTCAAATTGTCGATACTCCACACTTGGAAAATTATCTTGATGCCATCATCGAATCAACTGGCTCGATTACTCGACCTGTCAAGGTCGCAGTTGATTGTGGTAACGCCGTTCCTGGTCCTGCCATGACCGCTCTGCTTGACCGAATGGGGTGTGAGCATGTGGATTTGTATTGCGACTGGGATGCTGATGAGCCAAACCATGGAGCTGACCCTACACGCCCGAAGAATATGGTTGATCTGGGTGCTGCTGTGATAGAGAACGTTTGTGAATTTGGCCTTGGTGTTGATGGAGACGGGGACCGAATTGGAGCGGTTGACGAGGCTGGTCGATTCATCTATCCTGACCGCTTGATTGCATTGCTGGCCGACGATGTTGTCGGCACTGAGGAAGGAAAAGACCTGCTGATTTACGATGTCAAGTGCTCGATGAACGTCGAGAAGGCAATTGTTGCTGCTGGTGGTCGGCCGATGATGGCCAAGACCGGGCATTCGTTCATGAAACGGGTTTTAGCAGCACATCCAGACGCTTTGATGGCTGCTGAAATGAGTGGTCATATCTTCATGGCTGACCGAGGATGGTACGGCTTTGATTGTTCATTATACAACGCTGCTCGAATTATCGAATTGTGGTCACGCACGAATGGACTGGCGTTCAGTGATGAATTGAATCGTCTGGCACCGAACTTGCCAACGACGGGTGAAGTCAAGGTGCCTTGCCCAGAGGAAAAGAAACTGGAAACTGTGGCTGCCATTCAGGGAGCATTTGACGACTACGAGTCCTCAACCATAGACGGTATTCGGGTTCGCTTCAATAACGACAGCACGGGTGAACAGATTGGATGGTACTTAGCACGAAAGTCAAACACCGAACCAATCCTTGTCATGCGTGTCGAGGCTGTCGATGAAAAGGTACTGAAAGCCCTACTGATGATGATTCAACAGCGAGTTTCACCGATCATCAACATCGATAAATTGCTTGGATAATCATTTAATTGAATCCCAGAAATTGGTTTTCTTTTCTCCACTCGACCCTTTGAATGCTGACTCGCCGTGCCTGACAGTTGGTGCCGGATGTTGACCGCCGGGTGCACCCGGATTTCCCCAACTGTCAACGGTTTCCCAGCCGCCGTCTCGCGGTGGAACTCCGGTTTTTCCACCTGTATGCGCAGCATAGAGAACTCCAATTTTCGAGATTATCATCCACTTGTTCCAATCCGGGCGATTATGGCCTGCTCCACAGTCCTGGAAGGCGATGAACATCTCATGATTCTTTGTGTGTTGGTAATGGCCAGCGATATTACCCCAGTGCCTATTTTCATGTTCGCCTGGCTTGAATACGTAGGTGCCATTCACTTCAGAACTTCCGGCTCCTGAAACGGTTACACTCGAGGGCATGGTATCGGATGATCTCCTGTACGCTGCCGGCTCTTTGAATACTGACTGTATCTTTTTGGCAGAATCAGAAGATTTATGATCAACAATGGCAAAATCCAATCGTTTCATCATGTTAAATCCGCCATCTGAAAAAACTCTGATGCTCCACCTACCTGCTGATTTGGCAGGAAGTGAGAGTTCATTTTCACCTACATCTCGGAAATACATCCAGTTTTGGTGTTGTTCTCCATGCTCGTGGTCCGTCGCTTTTTCAGGATACAAACCAAACCAAGCTTCGTTACCACTTGGCCGGTTGTTCACATTGAAGCGAATTGGCTTACCTTCAGTTGCTTCCACAATATGGATTTCACAAGCCTGGCTCTGATGCAAGCGTTCTGCATCGGGGTGTGTTTTCTCTCCCTGATACTCCATCTCGAGGTCTTCCCAGCCACCTTCAGGCGCTTGGTCGCGGTTCCACTCAGCACGCCCGTCGGATTGCGCACTCAGATACTTGTTATGAACGGATTTCAAACGGACGACATCGTAGCTTCTCCTTCCTACTGGTTGGGTGAATTGGTGTTCGACGGTGAAC
The DNA here is from genome assembly GCA_937897365.1 of uncultured euryarchaeote. Lineage (GTDB taxonomy): Archaea > Thermoplasmatota > Poseidoniia > Poseidoniales > Poseidoniaceae > MGIIa-L1. The sequence continues at coordinate 94 of CALCOP010000212.1, read as the reverse complement.
TCTTCCCAGCCACCTGGTGGTGCCTCTCTGCGATTGATCTGCACGCTACCGTCAGCCTGTGCCGAGACATACATGCCATGCGCTCCTTTGAGGG
>CALCOP010000211.1 GCA_937897365.1 uncultured euryarchaeote | reverse complement strand
CTCACCTTCACTGGTGACTTCTTTTTTCCATAGAGGTGCCTGCTTTTTGAGTTCATCGATGAGCCATTCACAGGCCAGGAATGCTTCTTTTCGATGGGGGCTTCCTACATGAATGGCAACGATTGGCTCTTGAGGTCCTACGCTACCTACTCGATGAGCCATAACAACAGCGAGAACGCCAAAAGTAGAAATTGCTTGTTCGGCCAATGTGTGTAGAACTGGCGTCAATTGCTCTTGCCAAGCATCAAATTCGAGACGGAGAACATCAGCATCGCCTTCTTTACCACGAGTGATTCCCAAAAATGAAACAACTGCGCCACACCCTTGAGTTGGTAATTTCGATTTCAAGGCAATATCATCGAGCATGTCTGCCGCCTCTTCGATGAGAATAAAGCCCGACATAGTCACACGAAGGGAACGCATCATTCAAACCTCACGCCTGTATGGATGTTGCAATGGGCGATGATTCTGCCATCCACATCATGGGCGCTGGGCTTTCTGGCCTTGCGGCTGCAACGGTGCTGGCCAAGGCAGGAAAAGAAGTCCACGTTCACGATATTCGTGACGATTCAGGAGCCCGATTTGATGGAGATTTTCAAGCACTTGAAAACTGGAGCATGGGGGTTGATTTCTTCGATCAGCTGAAAGAATGGGGGTTTGATTTATCCGAATTTAAAGCCACAGAATTCGATGTTGTTGATTTAATTCATCCCGACGATGAGATAACACAAGCTGTGACGCCTGGCGTTGCCTATCGAATTATCGAACGAGGAACCTCAAACCATACTATCGATCAGGGCTTCAAACGTCAAGCACTCGCTGCAGGCGCACAGATACATTACAAATCTCGAGTAAAAGAAGAAGATTGCACCATCATTGCGTGTGGGCCTAAAGGCACTTCTGCGGTTGCTTACGGCGAGATTTTCAAGACTGACCACCCAAATCACATCGGATTCCAATTGAATGACAAGTTAGCACCTGGCTCGTATTCTTACCTCATCATCATTGATGGAATTGGCTTAATCTGTACGTGCCTTTGGCGAAAACAAAAGAAAAGTGACCGTTTTCTCAACGAAACTATTGCATGGTATGAATCGCACTACCCAAATCTCAATCGTGTACCAATAAAACGTGTTGGAGGAAAAGGTGATTTTACAATCAACCGTAATTACAAGCAAGATGGACGATATTATGTTGGCGAATCAGGTGGACTTCAAGATTTCATGTGGGGATTTGGAATGCGTATGGCAGTCTGGTCAGGAGTTCTTGCAGCGAATGACATTCTTGGAAAGGGTGACTATGAAGCCGATGTACGAAAGCATTTGATGCCGTATGTTCGAACCAGTGTTGCCAACCGCTGGCTCATGAACAGGGTCGGAGATCGTACCTTCAAACGAATGTGCAAGGCTTGGATGAAAGACCAAAAGAAGCGCGGCGATGGACTGGTATGGATTGGAAAATTGTTCCGTCCCTCGCTTTTTAAATCTCTTTTGTACAAAATCGTAAATCCATTTATGCTCACGAAAGACCCTAAATCGATGGGGCGTGGCGTTCGAAGAATGCCATTCCGTAACGCACTCAAGCGGGATGTATGGGACCCCTCTGATGAAGCTGTAGCCATTGGCGAGCAATGGGATGAATTTAGACGCAAAGGTGCCAAAGTTTCGTTTGCTAAAGATACCGAAACCGAAAAATCATCGCAGAAATGAGAGGCGATTTGTTCTTAATGCGAATGCCCGTGGTAGGGGTATGAGCGACCTCTACGGACTCAAACTTGAACCCATGCCTAACCGACTCGTCAACTACGGCGTTACCACAAATGGTATCGCAGTTATCGAATTAGTCTCAGATTCTGCTGGCGCACCTCTTGAAGGACCAAATGACCGCTCTCCAAACACGTATACTCACGAAATGATGAGAGATATTGACTCGGCCATTGTCAGGGCTCGATTCGATGATGATGTTACATGTATTGTCTTGACCGGTAATGGAGCATCTTTCTTTTCTGCTGGAGCATCCATTCAGATGTTGAACAGCGTTACTCCCGGATTCAAATACAATTTCTGTCTTCACGCTAACGAAACCCTTTCCCGACTTGAACAAACATCAAAACTGGTTGTTTGCGCAATCAACGGTCACGCAGTTGGTGGCGGTCTTGAAATTGCTATGGCAGCAGATATCCGAATCGCTCGGAAGAATGCGGGTAAAGTCGGACTTCCTGAAATCAACCTCGGTGTCCTTGCTGGAACCGGTGGAACCGCTCGCCTGACACGACTTATTGGTAAGGCAATGGCACTTGAGATGATGGTTACCGGTGAACTGATGTCGTTTGAGGATGCGCATGGATGCAACCTCATCAACCATATTTGGGAAGGTTCTGCAGAAGATTTCCGCCGAGATATTCTCGACTGGTGCAGCCAATTCACACTTCCAAATAAGGCTGTTAAGGCTGTTGGAAACATCAAGCGTTCCTGCCAAACTGGCCCGGAGATTCCTTTCGAATATCACTTGGCTCTTGAGCGAGAACTACAAGCATCTCTGTTCAACAGCACTGACGCAAAGGAAGGTATTGCAGCATACGTCGAAAAGCGTGTTGCAAACTTTACCGGCCAGTGATTGAATGTCAATCTGGCATCAACGTTGGGCTGAAGGGCGTATTGGTTTTCACCGCTCTTTAACAAACCCCGCATTAACTGACCATTGGTCGAAACTTCAATTGGACCCGTCGACCCACGTATTGGTTCCACTGTGCGGTAAATCTCTCGACATGCACTGGCTTGCTCAACAAGGCCATATTGTCAATGGTGTAGAATTTGTAGAGAAAGCAGTCACGGAGTTCTTTGATGATTGGTCGAGAACACCTCAGAAGACCGTTCGAAAATTTGGAGAAAAGTTTAGCGCTGAAAACATCAACATGTATCTGGCTGATTTCTTCAAAGTTCAACCGGATGATGCACCGTTCTCTGCATGGTATGACCGAGCAGCATTGGTTGCGTTGCCTCCATCAATGCGAAAGCAATATGTCGAGCAACTGCGAGACCTCACGCTTCCCGGAGCAAAGGGTTTGATGGTAACTTTCGACTACCCAAAAGAGGAGATGAAAGGGCCACCATTCGCACTTTCCGATGAAGATGTAGAACTCTTTTTTGAGCCATTTTTTGATATTGAACGCCTGCAATTCACAGATTTGAAGGAAGAGGAAGACAGTGAATTGAGTCGTTGCAGTCTCTCGGTTTTTATGTTAAAACGACACTGAAGTTACAGAGTTCAAAGCCGTAGTCTTGAAGTCCTCATCGCGTTTCGCCCAAGTAAAGGTGAGATGATGTCGAAGTACAATGTCCCAGCAGATGTCCCCAATGATTTGATTGAAACGTATATCCAGAACATGGATGCAGCGACTGCTGGAACAGGTAAAATGAATCTCTTTGCCTGCGATCAAAAAATCGAACATTTGAATGATGATTTTTATGGAGCTGGAATACCGGCAACATCGAACGATCCAGGACACCTTTTTGAAATCGGGCAACGTTGCCATGACGCAGGTACAATCGGTGTTCTTGCAGGCCAACTTGGTCTCATTTCTCACTATGCACGTGATTATCCAGACCTGCCTTACCTGGTCAAGTTAAACTCGAAATCACATATGGTAAAAACAAACCAAAGAGACCCTATTTCTCAAGCTATGTGGGATATGGACGATGTCATGGCTCTCACCCATAACGGAATCAACGTTGTTGGAATTGGCTACACGATTTACATTGGCAGTGAATTTGAACACGAAATGCTTTCTGAGGCCGCTCAATTCATTCGACAGGCCCATGAACTTGGAATGATAGCTGTAGTCTGGATGTATCCGCGAGGGAAAGCTGTGGCTGATGAAAAGGACCCTCAATTGATCTCTGGTGCAGCAGGTGTTGCCGCATGCATTGGTGCTGATTTTGCTAAGGTCAATTATCCATCGGCCTTTGATGGTATGACACAACCTGAATCTCTTGCTGTAGCTGCAGAAGCGGCTGGCCGATGTGGAATAATCTGCTCCGGAGGAGGTTCACTCCCCGCTGATGAATTTTTACAACGACTCCATGAACAGATGACGGTCGGAAATTGTATGGGGGCTGCGACCGGACGTAACATTCACCAACGCGACACTGAAGCTGCTGTTCGCATGACTGCGGCTTGTCATGCCATTATCTGCGAAGGCGCTTCTGTCGAACAAGCAATGTCAATCTTTAATGGAAATTAAGATTTCATATCGGAGTTAAGGGTGGCCTAATTTTTATGCCGGTTTCACTTGGGTGAAGCATGCACTACTACTTCCCGGGAATGATTGTCGGCTTTATTCTTTTACAGACTGCCATCGTTGCACCTACCCTTTTCAAAAAATTAGATATCAAGGACTTCGGCACTGTCATACGCGCTCTTTGGCCGAAGTTTTTCATGTGGCTCACCGTATTTGGTGCCGCCACATTAGTCACGGTGTATTTTGATGACCATCCAAGTGTAGTCCATTACGTAATTGCTGGAGCTACAACCTTGTTTGCACTTACATGCTACCTCATAATCCCAGCAACAAATCGAGCTACAGACGAAGGAAATCAAAAACTCTTCAAAATACTGCATAAAGTAAGCGTATCTCTTACAGTAATCATCCTTTTAGCAAACATTGGCTACATCTTTGTGTGATCAAGCAATATCTCTTGATTTCACTGGTAAGATAGTGAATGCTCATGTTCCGACAGTGTAGTCATCAAGGTATGCGAGCTGTGCATCTGTGAGGACATCAATACTGAAACCAAGTGTCTCAAGTTTGGTAGAAGCCAAATCCTGATCTTGCTCTTTTGTGATGTCGTAGACTTCCTTGCCCATTGAAGTGCCTTCTTTTGCCAATCGGCAAAGGGAAAGGAATTGGTTTGCAAAGGACATATCCATCACTTCAGATGGGTGGCCCTCAGCAGCAGCAAGGTTGACGAGGCGCCCTCGTGCAAGAAGGAAAATTCGTCGACCATCAGGCATGAGGAATTCCTCATTATTTGCACGGATTGTTCGAACCGAAACCGCTCGTTCTTCAAGGTCAGTAATCTTGATTTCACAGTCATAGTGTCCTGTATTGGAAATAATTGCTCCGTCTTTCATCGAATCAAAATGAGGGCCAAAAATGACGTCTTCCATTCCAGTAGCAGTGCAGAAAATATCGCCGACTTTCGCAGCTTCATCCATGGTCATGACGCTGAAACCTTCCATCACGGCTCGTAGAGCAGGAAGTGGGTCTACTTCTGTAATAATGACATTGGCACCCATTCCACGAGCACGCATTGCCAATCCGCTTCCGCAGTGGCCGTATCCTGCAACGACGAATGTCTTACCAGCAACCAAAACTGAGGTTGCCCGTAGAATACCATCGATTGTTGATTGACCTGTACCGTAAACATTGTCAAAGTCCCATTTCGTGACCGCATCGTTTACCGCAAGAACTGGATAACGGAGGTCGCCAGCAGCGGCCATTGCACGAAGTCTGTGAACTCCAGTGGTTGTTTCCTCAGTTCCACCAATGACGCCTGCAGCATACTCGGATTTTTCGCCATGAACTCGTACGATTAAATCAGCGCCGTCATCAAGAGTGAGTGTCGGTTTGAATTCAAGCGTGCGATCGATGCACCAATAGAAGTCATCGTTCGATTGACCGTGCCAAGCGTGAACAGAATAACCTTCAGAGGCGAGCCAAGCGGCGACATCATCTTGTGTTGAAAGAGGGTTGCATCCAGACCAGGATATTTCGGCACCTGCTGCTCGAATTGTTTCGATGAGGACTGCTGTTTCTTTGGTGACGTGAAGGCATCCCGCAACGCGCATTCCAGCAAGTGGTTTGGTGCGCTCAGCTTCTTCCTTAATCTTAGCCATAACAGGCATTCGTGCTCGTGCCCAGTCGACAAGAAGCGCACCTTGTTCGGCTAAACCTATGTCGCGGACGGTATAGTTCTCAGTCTTATCCAAGTTATCCATGGAGGCTCCAAATGCTCCCCCTTATTGAATCTCCCGTTAAGAGGGGATGGCCTTCGGTGAGCAAACTTGAGAAGTCAAATCTTCAAAGACTACGATTGTTGTTTGCACCGGTAGTGACGTTGCCATCGTTATCAATGATGATTGGTGTTCCTTCTTGCCATCCAGGGCAGTTTGAAGAAACCCAGTTTCGAGTAGCCCATTCGCAGATATCATAGCCTCCAGAAAGAATACCAGATCGCTTGATGTATCCGACTTTGACGATGTCTTTGTCCTTTGAAAGAACGTTACCGAGTTGTTGACTTGTGGTTCCGTGACGCATGGTACTGTTGATGTGCTCCAAAATCTCTGCGGTATTACGTGGCCTATCTCCTAAGAATTTCTTGATTTTCTCTCTGATTCTGGTTGTTTTCATGTGTTATTCCTCCTGTCATGAGGCCGAATCCCGTTAGGGAGTTGGGCCACTAAGACAGATGACCGAGGGTGCTCATATAACCCTTGCCGTATGTTTTGGTTGATAGTTACATTTGATACACAAAATGAGTGTTTTTTTCACACCTGAAAATGGGAATGTAAGTAAAAAGAAACTTTCTCCAGTGGAAATGTGTAACTAATTGTAACTAAATAGTGCAAAATGATGAAAGATTTATGAATAAGCGGCTATGTGCAAAGAACAAGGTGTCTTTTGATGTCAGGAGAAAGAATTCGAAGCGGTCACCAGCGTCGCGTTCTTAACTGGCTTTTGGATGGAGGTGGCACGGTTTCAGAGATTGCAGAGTCTCTCGAACTAAGAATGCCACATGCCTCACTTGCATTACGGCAACTTCGCGAACGAAACGAAGTGAGCAGGGACGAACAGGGGAGCATCCGTGGTGCGATCCATAGGCTCAATGAAGCAGGTAGACGACGTTTAACTCAAGACGCAGTTGCTCGCGCACGTTCACTCATCACCCAAATACCAACACAAGCTGATGCTGTCGTGCTCAGCCAAGACGGGCCTCATCTCTTACTTGGTTATGTAAAAAATCCGAATTCTCGACTCCTGCCTCTACCACATAGGGGCATATCGAATCAATCCGACGTACAGCCTTTTTCCAATGGAAGGAAAGGGGGGCGTTGGGCGGTTCAACGGGACGAGGCGATCCGATGGTATTCGCTTTCTGATTTTGAACCAACAAATCCCCCCGCTCAACAAAGTATGAGGGGCACGCTCGGAGACTGGTCCGGAGAGATTGACAGAATCGGAATAGTTCATGCAACTTTACTCGATTCAAGTCGCGAATGGTTGCTTAGCCCCGGCACTTGGTATATTGAGTCAGAAACTCCTCCCCAATTGCCAGATTCACTTCTGCAAGGAAAACATATGCTCGGAACTGCAAGCGGTACTGCAATTCAACTCTCTCCACAAATTGGAGTGCATGCACACCTTACACTCCAAGTCAATCGAACCATGGCAATGAATGCACTACGCAAAAATGCATTCGTATTCGAAGAGCGCCCGCAACAAACCTCAACCCGCCATTTACCGTATGGTGTTCTTTTCTACTGGCTGCGGATGCGACATCCTCGTTTAAGCCAAGAGAAGATTGTACAGAAACAGGAAAATCTTCGAGCTTTTCTGTCCAAGGGAATCAGCGCTCCCTCTATCGCAGTTCAACGACAATTACTCGCTGATTTTGGTGTTATCGAATGGAAGGATGGTGATACGTTAAGCAATTTCAATCTCTCAGGAATCTCGAATGCTGGCGCCATTGCCTTGTTTGAATGGTATTTCCAAAAGACAACTGCTGAATGCGTTGTAGAATGGCCTTACGCTGTCGATGAAAATCAGCGGATTCTTGAACGCATCCTCTCATCAGGCCGCTGTAGGATTCTTATCACATCCAGCGGCGATTATACTCCGCTCGCTTCTGCAACGTCTGTTCTACGGACTCGGAAAAAATTGCTTGAAGCTGATATTCGTCTTGGTCGTGGGAAAAATATCCCCCTCACTTTACTCCAATCATCTGATTCAGTTTCACAACAGAATGTGCATGAAGAGATACCTGCAACCGCTCTTGAACTGTTAGAATCATGGAAAGGAGAGGAGGGTTTTGCGAGAGAAATTTTTACTGAAGTGGAACAGGATGTCGAGCGCCAAAAGAAAATATGGTTCGCACTCTCGAATTATCCACATGGTGATGAAAGCTGGGCAAACTTGAATGAAAGCGCATATCCATTGGCTGCATGGATTGCAACACCCCTCGAGCATCGAACATCAAGATGGATAAGGTTACGAACCATTTTACCGACTGGTTGGGCTGATTTATTACCAATTGAAAAGTGTGAAACTGCGACATTGATTAGTGCCATGCCCAAAGGATCATCGTATTGGAGCATTGAAGCATTGGAAAAGGTTCGTCAACGTTTTACAAAAAACATTGAGTCAATTGTTCGTTATGACTACTTCTTTGATGATGAATCTCTCGGCCCATGGATGTCGACTGCAGTGCTACTTTCTACCAGTCAGTTACCTGAAGAATTCAATCCAATGTTACTACGGGCATGTTCGCTTTGGGTTGATGCTCCACGCCTTTCCGAACAAGTACTTGAATCGCTGTTCCCACTTGGAATGCCGCTTTCCAATTATGTTGAAGAATGCCTCATCAAGTGTAAAGTAGCAGCGAAGGTGCACCCAAACGATTCTGTGTTCTATCTTTGGGGGGCGTTGCTCAAAGCTATGGAAACCAATGAACCTCTCGCTCCTGATTTCCTTCGTCGAATCATGTCCAAATTACCCTGCTCATGGTGGCGGGCATGGGCGAGTGAATGGTTACAAATTCAACTCTCATCGACATCAGGGCGAAGGTGGCTTGCAAAGAATCCGTTGCCTTGGCCGGCTATGTTAACTCGGCCTTCTGGCGAAAGAGGCGGTCTGCCTGCATGGCCAATTTCTTATCCGTCTGGAAGATTGAGTTTGGATGATGTATTGCACATACTTTTGATTGAGGACGGTGAAGGAAAACCGGCTCTACTCGACGTATATGACATGTTAGCAACTGTCGATCGACAAGAACCCGTGCATTACGGGAGAACACATCCACTGGTCGGATGGCTTGCACGCCCTGTAGAAACTTGGCCTGCAATGAGTTTAGATGTGCTCAAACAAGGTGAACCAGAAGTTGGCGCTTTACTGTATGCTCGTTCGTTCGCTTCAAAATTAGAATGATTCGATGATTTGAAAAGGGGTCGACCGGTGGAAGAAACGCCGTACCCGCAACATCTGGCAGAGCTACTGTGAAAATTGCTGTGAAGTCTGATACCAATGGTACGGTCCGCTATCGAAGACTGAAGTGACCCTTCGGGGAATGACCTTCGGTGCAAAGCGGTAAACCAACCGGTAGGTAATGGGTCCTCGTGCGACGACAGAATGAACACGAGACAACCAACCTTCTGGACAGCAAACCCTGACGCTGGGTCAGGCCCTCGAGCTTTGCGATGAAAAGGGCCGTTACGCGTCGGGGTACAGCTCTCGCCTTCTTCCACATCATAATCAAACTGCTCTCTGCTCTTCCAAAGAAGCGATGCAATCAAAGAGCGGTTTAACCCACAGCGTTTCATGACCTCTGCTCGGCGTTTTCGCTGTTGTCTCGTTGGAGGTACTTTTGACAGACTTCATGCCGGGCACCGACTGTTGCTCAATGCAGCATGTAAAAATGCGGATGCGGCCGAAATTCACATCACATCTGACTATATGGCTGAAGGGAAATCTCCATTTGTGCAATCTTTTGATGACCGTATGGAAAAATTACTCGATTGGGCGACGAATGTTCCCGGATGTAAAATATCGGTTCACAAACTCGATGATGTTCATGGTCCAGCACCTCACCACCCGATGGCTGATGCAATCGTTGCTACTCCAGAAACAAAAGGCATGTGCGAATCAATAAATGAGCAACGTGTCAAAAATGGATTAGAGGAACTCCACATCATCGAAGTTATGCATCTCGATGGAGTTGAAGGCGGCATCATCAGTTCATCTGCAATTCGCAACGGGCATATGGATCAAGAAGGGCACCCTTGGATGACCAAGACTTTACGTAACAGTCACTTGAAAATGGCTTCAGCACTCGATGAAGAGCTCAAAACACCGATGGGTTTGTTGTTTGAAGGGCCCGAACATGACCTTGAAATTGGAATGGCAGCAGCACTAGATGGTTTACCTACGCCTCATGGTGCCATCGTTACTGTTGGAGATGTCACGACAAAAACCATGCTCGATATGGGCCATGTACCTGATATTGCCCTGATTGATGGCTTCACAAAAAGAAATCAACTCGATGACGAACTGAAGGTCAATCCAAATGCATTCCAGCACCGCCTCCATGCAGAAAATCCAGCCGGACACATCACGCCGTCCCTTACTCAAGCGATAGCCAAAGCGTTACGAGCAGAAGAGACATTGGTTCTGGATGTCGATGGAGAGGAGGATTTAGCTCCCTTAGTAATCCATTGCCTCGCTCCAATTGGAACCCTCGTTCTGTATGGTCAACCGAAAAGAGGGGTTGTTGTTCAATATACTTCACTTGAAGTTAAACAGCGATGCCGATATCTGCTTTCTCTTTTTGAAGTGATACAATGAGTGATGAAAAACCCATGGTCAGCATTACTGTTTGCGTACGAGACGGTATACATTGGATCGATGGATGTTTGGAGTCACTTGTAACTCAAACATATAGGCCCCTCGAAATTATTGCTGTTGACGATGGCTCCATTGATGGCTCAAAAGAAAAACTCCTCTCCTGGCAAGACACAGAAGGTGAAATCCCAATTCACATTTTATCCCAAAACGCAGATGGACTCTCTGCGGGAAGGCAAAGAGCAGTTCAACAATCGAAAGGCGATTGGATAGCAATAACAGATATTGATGTTCGTCCCGAACCTGATTGGATTACGAACATGGTACTTGAAATTAAACCAATTGACAAAGAAGAAAGCATCGTAGCCGTGACAGGAAGAACCATTTTTGAACACGGAGGGGACATTGTAAGTCGTGTTCGTTCTGTAGAAATTGCTACTAAATACCGTTCTCGTCCTCGCAGAACCAGTCTGGCAAATGGTCCCTGTTCTATGTTCAAACGTGATGTTTTGATTAAAATTGGTGGATTCAACCCTCAATGGTATCACGCCGAGGATATGGAAGTGAGTCTTCGCCTCATTGCCAATGGGGGTTCGATTATTTACGCACCTGAAGCAGTTGTACGGCATGTTCCCGAAGTACAATCCTCTCGTTTTCTTGCGAAACGAAAACGTGATGCTCGAGCGCACATGAGAATCATTCGTCATTTCCCTCGGAAAAAACGGACTGGACCAGGATTAGATTTCATTGGGAGTTCGACCATCGTTCTTACGGTATTCCCACTTTGGATAATGGCCCTCGTTTCTGGAATACCATTTCTGTTCTCTTACCTCACGCAGCCGGACTGGTCATGGGAAATCGCAAAAACATGGTGGCAAACTCGACTGTTAATCGCTACCGGTGCGCTGATGATACTGCATGAGATTATTTTGTGGAGAGGCCCATTAGGTGTTGTAAATCGAGGTGCTATTCGACAAGGGAAATGGTCACTACTAACGGTTTTCAAGGTTCGAAACCTCACATTACGTTGGAGTATAGCCTTATGGCAAGGTCTGTTTTTAGGCTTCATAGATGCACTACGCGGTTCAAACGGTCATCGAAAATTATTTGGGAAAAATTCTCAATAATTCAATCGAGGTTTTCATCGCCTTCTGGAGCATTTGCAGCCATGAGTAGAGCGAGTCCGAAAGCGATGAGTGCTATACTCAATGAATACACACCGACGTCGATCCAACCGGAATAGAGAATTCCGTAGACAAAGTAGAATATGAATCCAAGCAACAACGACCAAGCTCCGAAGAGTTTGTTCCACCCACCAATTTCTGGGTCGACCAATGCTGGCCATGTGTCATTGATGAGTAAGCCTTTGAACCATCCACCGATACCTGATTCATCATTACTGAATGTTCGGAACCCAATTGAAGTTAAGATAGAGCACAAACCGATGAAAACAGCATCAGAGGCAACAAACTGTGGAGAATCACTCTTGAGTTCAAAGGCAGCATTGGTTGCTTCAAAAGTAAACAAACCACCCCATGAAAGGTGATATGTGGGGTGAATATATCCGAGAATATTGAGGATGGCAAGGAAAATTCCGAGCATGCCAACGCCTGCGTACCAGTTTGCCATAGTCCGAGAAGGATTCAATAGCATCAAAACTAAACTGAAGGAAGGTTCGCTCTCTTCTGTGCTCATGAACTCGCCCACCTGCCTTTTGGATATAAGAACACCGAAGAATAAAAAACTCACTTTTTGTATTTTTTCAGTCAAAGTCGTGTTTGATGTCGATAAGGACGAGTAAACACTTCCTCCATTTCGGATTCGGATTCAATCATAATTGACTGGACATCAACATTTTGAGGAATACAAGAATTAATCTGCTTCGTTCGACCATATCTTCCTTTACTAATGGTTCGAGCTGTAATCAAACCAAGCATGTCGAGATTTGAAATCAAACCAGAAACTCTTCGCTGCGTGAGTGCATTGTGCCCGATATAACGGCAGGCTTGTTGATAGACATCATACACTTCTCCAGTCTGAATGTTTCGAAGACCGTTCTTTTCATTCAAGAGGACAGATGCGAGAACGAGTTTTTGTTGACTCGGAAGCGACGAAATAACTGGAATCATTTGTTCTCGCTCAATTTGGTGCTGAGCCATTCGAACATGACGCTGAGAAACTGTTGCATCACCGTTCTGCTCCGCTCTCTCTGTCGAGACACGAAGGAGATCTAAGGCACATCGCGCATCACCGTGTTCTTGGGCAGCAAGAGCAGCACATAATGCAATAACTCCATCGTCGAGGATTTCTTCTTTCAATGAACCCTCTGAACGTTGCCTCAAAATATCTTGAAGTTGTGCCGCATCATATGGATTGAAAACGATGTCCAATTGACCGAGACGTGAACGGACACGTGGATCCAAGAAATCTGTGAATTTGAGGTCATTTGAAATGCCAATCACGCATGTTCGAGCAGATTTGAGTGAAGCGTTAAGGCTGGTTAAATTATACAACAAATCATCGCCAGCCTTTCGGACTAAGTGATCGATTTCATCGAGAACCAAAATGTAAACTCCTCCCTTTTCATCCATTCGACGAACAAGTTCGCCAAAGACACGATCGGTTGGCCAACCTGTGAATGGAATCTCATCAATCTCATGCTCTTCACGCAATGAATTACCAAGATGGCTCAAAACACGATATTGGGTGTCAATTTGACGGCAATTCACCATAATCGAGCGAACGCTACGATTCTTTTCTGCACCCTTCTCTTCTAACTGATTACAAACAAATTTTGTGACTGCGGTTTTACCAGCACCGGTAACACCATACAACGTCATGTTCGAAGGAATCTGGCCATTCAAAGCTTCGACTAAATTGAATGCGATTGCTTCGATTTCTTTGTCGCGGTGAGGGAGGGTTTTAGGTAAATGATCGTGTCGAAGAATCTCTTTGTTGATGAACAGAGTTTGACGAGAAAGAAAATCGTCAAAAATGTTTCTGTTCATTTCAGTTGCCCCTTTCTCATAGCATCGACGAACAGAAATCGAGAACGACCCTGCGCGATAATGGGGGTTAGTCCGAGTCCCCCTCATAAGTATGACCGTCTCTCTTGATGAAGCAGATATTTTATTTGAGTAATGAAAATAAAATGAATATTATAAAGGGTGTTAATTTAAATACGTTTTTTTGTAAAAAATAACATGAACTCTTTCCGATTTCCGGACACTTTTGAAAAAAAGTATTGAAGCGAAACCGAAATCAAAATGTCCAGCCATTCGGACCAAAAACAAGTCGAAGACCATCTTCTGCATGACGTACGTTTGCAGGATGATTTGGATAGATATCAGTTACCGTTGGAACAGGATTAATTCCAGGTTGATCAATGAAAGTATGGGTGATAATCAGCGGAATATTTTCTGCTTTTTTAGCAAGGGACTCAATATCTGACGGTTTGTGATGGTAAGGTGAATTAACCCATTCAGGAAGTCCCATTTCTAAAATAGCCATTCCAGAAGAAAGAATTTCATCGTGAAGAGTTTCACAAGGTCCAGAGTCACCACTGTGAACAAAACTATCTTTTTGCTGCGCATTGAAATGGTAACCATATGGATCAACGGCTTCTTCATGTTGGACACGGAAACGCTTCCAAGTGAGTCCTGATGGGAGAGAACCTTCAATTTCGCATCTCCACTTAATTGTTGCAAAAATTTCTTCCAGGCTACCCGGATAAGCTAATTCACAAAGATGAAAAAGATGTTCTTTAACTCCTTCTGATGCGACAACAGTAAGCGGTTTTTGCATCTCTCTATCTGAAATGTATCGACGTTCAAGTAAAAAGAAAGGAAATCCAAAAACGTGATCCCCATGGGTATGAGTAATGAAAATTGTTTCAATATCGCTGAGGGAAATGCCTTCTCTGCGAAAACTTGCCATTGCAGTCGGAGGGCAATCGATGATGTGTTTACCGTCAATCATAGCGAAGGAATGATAGCGCCCATAAGGCAGAAATGCATTTCCAGTTCCAAGCATTCTCACCTCCTGCGCCATGGATTGACGAGGAGGGTTGACTTCTTTTCATCATCGGTCAAATCTACTTCGAGTTACACGCAAAATCAAAGAATCAATGATAGAAAACTATCATGTGAGTGATTCAAGGACCTGCTTGGCCGTTTTCTCAGCAGAGAGAAGTGCGCCCTCCAGACTCCCGTGCATCATATGATCTCCACATTCAAACGAGTTCTTGCGAATCAAAGGACTCTCTGAAAGCCCACTGTCTGCAGAAATTTCAGGTAACGCGTGCTCAATATGCTGTGTCGCCAAAAGGTCCCAAGTATCGACTTGAGAACCAAACCAATCTCTCAATTCTTGTAACGCCTTCGATTGAATCTCACGTTCACTCGTTAAGCCGAGTTCCTGTGCAGCTTCGCCTACAATGGTTACTGTGACCAATGAACGACCGTTTGGGGCGTAACTTGGTTGGATATCAGAGGGGACTGCTACATGAGCAATCAATTGATTTTTGGTCTTCAAGTCGCCGTTAAGGAGAATATGCTTTGAATTCAAAGGAGACTTTTCAGCATCAAAATGAAGTGTCCAAACGTGTCGCTTACTTTCACTCATGCGTGGATTGTAAGCACATATCACAGCATCAAAATTCTGTAGCTCATCATTGACGGAAATTGTGAAAGCGTCAATCTGTTTAACATCAGAGTTAAGATGAATCCGCTCAAATCCTAACGAATCAGCAAGACTATTCGGGGCTGCAGCAATTCCTTCTCTCGGGAGAATCATATCCCCTTTCGACATCATTCGGAAAACAAAACGGAACATGCGTTCGCTTGTTCGTAATTCATTTTCCAGAAAAATCCCTGAAAAAAGCGGGTGGAAAAAATCATCGATCATCGAACTTGAAAAACCACGTTTCGACAACCAATTTTTAGAGGTGTCATCGCCCTCAAGATAAACATTTGAAAGCGAGCCTTTTCGTACTTTCGCCCTCAGCAAAGCGACTCGTAGTAGATTAAACGGTGATGTAAAACCGTTCAAACCACTCATCAGACCTTGAAAGGGCCGTCGGAAAGGGTCTGCTAAACGCCAAAATTTAACCTTATTTTTACGGTTCTTGACAACGATAGCTCCTGGTTCAAATGCTTGAGCACCAAGAGATTCAAAATCGAAAATTCGCTGAGATGTAGGATAGGCTGTTTGCATCACGTGAAAACCATGATCGATAAGAAATCCATTGACCCGTTCAGTTACCATCCGCCCGCCTATGTGCTCTTGACGGTCGAACACCTGAACATCAATTCCAGATTCTTTCAACAAAAGTGCGCACCGTAAACCAGCAATTCCAGCACCGATGACCGCAACGCTATGTCCCATTGAATCACCTAAATATTCAATTTTGTTTTGAATTCTTGCAAAAATGGCCCCATTGATTGAATCAAGAGTGCATCTGGATGAGTGCGTATTACCAATCCATCCAGATACATAAGTGCCCGAATGATTGGAAATGCTTCCTCTCCAAAATTAGCTCCAGCATGTTCAACTGCGGCTCGAACTGTCTTCATCATAATACGAGTCAAACTCTGTTCACCGACTGGTTTGAGTTCGAAGTCTTGGTAGATTTCAGTCATGGTGGAATAATATTTTTCTAACTTCTTTGGTTTTGGAGGTAATTCTGTCATAGCGAGTAATGCGGTAAATGCCTCCCTACGCTCTTGGCGGGAAAGGTGATCGAAGAATGTAAACAAGGAATGAGCAACGTGCCGAGGTGCGTGGCAAATAGCTCCGTTGTCGATAAATACGAATTTTCCATCTGCATCAACAATACAATTACCGGGATGAAGATCTCCGTGGAACGTACCTATTCCGAATAAATAAGCTCCATGTATTCGGAAAAACTGGAGTAAGAAATCCCAACTCAATGCTTTCTCTTCAATTCCATCCTCAAGCGACATACCTTCGATAAATTCGGAAACGAGGATATCTTGGTTAGAAAGATTCGGATAATAAACAGGGAAACGCAAAAGCGACATGTCAAAAGTTAGAAACATTGATGCTTGAATTTCCTTGAGTTCTTCCGCTCCTTTAATCTCATTTCGCAAGTCAAGTTCACGTAGAGTATAGTCCGCTACGTGATTGATAAGTGCCATTGGATTGCCCACTTTACGTAATTTAGGAGCAAAAATGAGGAAGATTCTCAACCACCTTCTCATCCGAACGACTTCTTTTTTGAATTCAGCAGCATTGGTTTGCTTGATGAATTTGATCACGACTTCTTCTCCAGTCTTTAATCGACCACGATGAACCTGGCCGACCGATGCCGCAGCAAGGGGTTCGTCGTCAATAAATTCGAAGGCGTCAGCAAAACCAGCAGGTGCTTTTTGAGCAATCGTCTCATGAAGATTCTCTGATTCTATCGATGCTGCATGTTGATACAATTGTTGTAACT
>CALCOP010000210.1 GCA_937897365.1 uncultured euryarchaeote | reverse complement strand
AAACAGAAGCGTCGCATCAGGCGATGGTGAATACCATGCCTGATTATCGGATGGCGCCAATGTCAACTGGTCGCTTGAAGTCGCAGTGCCCTCGAGAGTAATTTCGCCTCCCTTGATTTCAGTTGTTCCGGAATCGGTGATATTTCCGGCCGAGTCGGTAAGATGCCAATCGTACATGATGTTCGCAAGACGGGAACTCTGCGCTGGTAGTTCAGGGCTTACTGAAACTGTAATTGAATACTGATTTGTTGCGCTGAGTTGGATGGATGCAGAAGGTGGGACCACTGTCGCCCTTAACAGCCCCAATCCGTTCAAAGTTGCAGTCGCCGCATCAGCTGCCTGTGTGTCGGGCGTACCTGCTGTTCCAGCGTACTGGACTACCAATGAGACATCGCCTACGAAGTCGGAAAAGGAATTTGCAAGTTCAGTTAAGTCCTGAACATCGACCGCATTCCACTGACCATTCTCGTCTGTTACGCCGGAAAGGAGGTGGTCAAAATTATCAGGGCCGATGAAATGCAGGTCCAAATCTTGCCCTGGAATGCCTTCACCTGCACCAGTGAGTGTAAGATTCAAATGAAGAGAATCTAATGCGCTGATTTGGAAAGAACTTGCATCTGAAGAACCGCTTGTAACCAAATCAAAGGTGATTTCAGTTGAACGTAGTGAATTGTTTTGCGACTGAACCGGGCCGAACAGTGAAAAGTTTGAACTCGTATTGCCGTAGGAATCGTACGCCACTACCGCAACCCAGTAATCGGTTTGATCGAGCAGAGCGTCACCGTTACCCTCGCTTGTAACATTCATTGTATACGAACCTGTAAACGGACTGACTGTCGACACCGAAGAGAGTGATTGAACAGAGATGATTTCTTGCGATTCAACAAATACTTCGTACTCTGAAATAACGTCTGTGGAATCATTCCAAGTAACATCTAACGAACCTCCGTCATCATTTGCAGTATCGCCCACGAAGAGCCCCTGTACTGGGGAGGGTGGCGAAGGGAAAGGTATGGTGACTGAAAGCGTGCTTGAGAGTTGACTTGTTACGCCATAGGGGTGGAGGGAACGGACCACATAATCATACGACTCGCCTGGTGCAAATGCTGAATCCACAAATGAGTTATCAAGCGTGAAGAAAGCGGGCGTATTGAGGTCAAAAGCGTCGCCTTGAGGTACCTTAAACACTTCAAAGTTAATCAGTTCATTTCCAAATTCACTGAGGTTTTGCCATGAGAAAAGAAGGCGTTCGGAAGACAATTCATCGACACTCAGAACAGGTTGAGGCGGTAGAAACAGATTCGGCGCACCGGGGGTGTATTCAGCATTCAAACTGGAAAGTGTTAATGTTCCTGTCTTGGTTGAAAGGAACGGTAAATCAATGAGAATTACACCTGTACCAGCGGTTTGCTGCTGATTGAGGATGTTTGTCAAATTACCAACAGCTGCTGGGTTATTCTCGACCAGGAAGTCGATATCATAACCAAAGTCCATGTTGGTCAGACTGAAATGGCCGGTTCCGCTGGAAGAGAAATCAAATGTGAGGAGATTCATCTTGATATCATAATCGTGGACCGTATATGCTTGCCCGCTGGTGAGTGAGTTGAGAAGTGTAGGGAGAAGGCCGAATGAATCGGTAATCGATAACGGAGCGGTTCCATTGAGACCATTCCCTGCATAACCTGCTGCGAACAAATCATCTTGACCATCCAAATCAATATCCATAGCGATGGCGTTCCAAGAACCGACAAAGAGTCCGAATGAGGTGCCTTCCCCAGCAGAAACAATGTGCTCAAGAAGACCGTCATTATCCATATCCACATACTTGGAATCGGTAGGGCAAGACCATGGTTCGAGCGTTGTTTGAGTTGAGGTGAGGCTGGTTGTTGAGATGTCAAAGACACTGATATTCCCTTCAATGGTTTGTGCGTTTCCGTCCCCTGAAACAAGTTGTGGGGAGAGCAGCGATAGACTTCCGTCACCATCATGGTCAGCAATGGTTACGTTGACGAATACATCTGAGGAGATTACACTTGTTAATTCCCAAGTCGTTCCATTATTTTCACCAAGAACATAACCTTCTGTCGTTGATGAAAAGAGGTCAATGTCACCGTCTTGGTCCAAATCGGCACCAAGAATCTCTGATTCTAAGCCGTCAAAAGAATAAGCATCCATCGCTAAGCCGTTGTTTACCCATTTGATGTGGCTTGTGTAACCATTGTTGTCGACGACAAGAGCTGAAAAGTTACTTTGTGGGCCATTAAAATTATCAGCATACATTGCAATAAGTTGGGTAGGGATCATTGTTCCGTTGACATTGACTGTAAGCGTTGTATTGTCGTCAAAATTACCTCTTCTGTCGTTATAAGTTCGCAGAGAGACGACACCATTCTGATGGATAGAAAGGATGTCTGCGAATCCATCGCCATCGACATCGCCAACTTGAGCAGATACCAAGTATGGTAAAAGAGAAATTGGTGTTGCATTTCCAAGTAATCCGGTTGTGTTATCGGTTTTATGGAAACAGACACGATTGTCATTAGGAGATATCGAAACAACATCGTCATAGTCATCGCCATCCACATCAGCCACAACAATATCAACGCTGTTCGTGCATGTAGGAGTCCATGAGGAAAGAGCAAGGCCACCGGATGCGGTCCAGTCTAAAGATGCCAAAGCAGGGCCTGAAGAGACGCCCTGTTGATTCACATTTGCTTTCACAACAATTTCTGGCAATGAATCATTATCCAAATCCCCTTCTTCATAGGCCGTAATATCGTCGATTGGAATCAGGCCAGCCGGAACATGCGAAGTGAAAGAAATATCCATTGTAGCGCTATCAACAGCAGAATTGTGAGGGAGATAGAACGGTGATGATTGGATGGAACCGTTTGAGAAAAGCAAATCACTTGATGCATTGTTCATGAATTTATTTTGGTGTCCAAGATCTCCAAAACCTAACCCGTCAAATGCCCATTCATTCACGCCATCTAAGCCGATATCGAGGGTAACTTGCCCCGGTGAAGCAACCTCATCCTTGGCGTTGATCATGAATTGTCCCGATTGAAAAGTCACGTTACGGGGCATCTCAACGGAATAGGTGGTGTCAAGATTGCCTGCAGTGAGCGAAATGTCAATCGATGCTGAACCGTTCGAAAAAGTGTTGATAGATCCCGCTTGACTGTTCGCGCTACCGAGAAAAAGAGCGCTTGATTGCGCAAAAACCAACAATGCAAGTACGAGAAGTGCAGATACCCGATTTTGATTCATATAACTCATTCCTGTGGCACCGGAGCAAGCCCCTTGCAAAATACAAGGGGCGTGGTTGGGTTTTCAAGCCTTTGTTCAATTCTCTATCCAAAATCAGCGATAAAAGTCGCTAAAGGGTTAAGAGCAGTGATTTAAAGCAAAGGATAACTTGGGTCGATTCAATGGACAGAACGGTCAAAATTTCAGTGACGGCAGGGGATGTCGAAATTGATTATGAAGGGTCTGCGGCTGGCATGAAAGAGATGTTAGCGATGCTTCGACAAGATGACTCGTGGAGCATCATGATCGATCGACTAAAGGTTGCTAAAAATGCAGCCATTCAAACAAGTAAATCGACAAGCGGGGCAAAAGGTAGTCCGAGTCGAGGGACTGATTTTGCGGCATTGATCGAAAATTGTTCTCTGAAACGAAAACCGGAACAAGTTCTTGGCGCCATACATTATTTGCGAGAAATAGAAAGCGTCATGGATAGCCCGCCTCGCGTCATCAATCAACTGTTCGAAGATGCAGGCATGGAGGCTCCAGGAAACCTCTCCCTTTACCTCAACCGACTTCGAGAAAGAAACTTTCTTATCATTCCAAGCGGAAGTGATGACAAAAATCGATTTGCTGTCTTAAGTGAAGAAGGAAGGGCTCATTTAGACAAACGGTCTGGAGATTGAGGGATAAAAATGGTCATGTCAGGCGGGGGCGAAGACGACCCTCGGGAATCAGATGACGAAACATCGGTTCCTTTGGATTGGTCCTTTCAAAACCATACAGAAGCCATCCTTCGCAAAGGAAGGCATGCAGGTTCGAGCTTTCGAAGAGCCATTCTCGATAAAGCGGACTTGACCGAAGGTAATTTTACGAACAGTGATTTTCGAAGAGCTTCAATGTATCAAGCCGATCTGATGAAATCTGCTTTCGATGGTTCGGATTTTCGAAATACAGACCTTCGCAAAGCACGCTTAAATCTCTCAAATTTTAGAAACTGCAAATTTGAAGGAGCAGACCTCAGAGGGATACGGGGAAGATATGCTATTTGGCAAGGAAGCGATTGGTGGAATGCAACGCTCGATGATGACTTGAGAAAAGCACTTTCAAAAAAATGGCCGCAACCGAGTTCCGAGTGACCTATTCTTCTGAATCGGTCTTGAATACGACTTTCTTTTGAGGATACAATGCAAGTCGTGCTCGTGCATTGATAAGAGGAAGTGCGGCAACACCGGCGCACATGAACATACAAACGCCGCAGAAGTATGCTGCGATTTCATACGTGAGCAGTAAAACACCAATCAGATGAGTATCTGCTGCACCTTTGACAAGAAGACTGCCTGCAATGCCGGTTGACATTCCGGTGATGGCCCCGCCAAGGGCTAATTTAGCACCTGACCCTTTGAGGAAGAGGAGCAGGACTCCGCCCGCGAAAAGCATAACACTGGCAATTCCAAGACCATAGCCACGGAGTGCATACCCGCCCGATTCACGAGCTGCGTCGTGGAACTCTTGATATTGCTCAACGGTAACATCTTCCGACCCATCGCCTTGAGAATTTGGAGTGACCAGCAGCATCTCGACTTCTTCAGTTGAGAGGTCTTCGGCTTGGTGCAATGAGATATCGCCATAGGCTTGGAAGAACAGGAAAAGTGCACCAAAAATCAAAATGATGCCAACGGATTTAGGACCTCTCGTATCAGGCCGAATTGGAAATGCATCGGGGATATATTCCGGTTGATCGTCGTCCATCCGCATAGAAAAACCGAGATCGACTTCCTCTACATTCGCCCTCTCCTCATCCGAAGAATCCGACGATTTTAGATCACTCATGACGATGACTCCTTCAAGTGCTGAAGTAAACCTTCTTTGATGTCTATGGGAATCGGTTGTGATTCAAGTGTATCCATATCGACACACACGGTAACCTGCGTCGAACTCCATAACAATTCTTGATTTTGGTTATGAAATTCATACCCCCAAGTACATGATTTTGAGCCAACTCTCTCAAGCCAAATCGTCGCATGAACGGTATCACCATACCGTAATGGAGCGATAAAATCAGTTTGGATGTGAACAACTGGGAAACCAAGCTTTCGCTCGCCGATAATTTCAGGGTAACTGATACCGCACATTGGCTCCCAGCATTCTTCAAAAAATCGATGAGCCAAGTCATAGATTCGTGGGAAATAGGCGATATTCGCATTATCCAACATGGGATAGTCGACACGACGCGCTAATTGAACCGCCATAGTTCGACCACATGCTCGGTCATCATGAAGGCTTGTATTCCAAGCCCCAAAATAGAGCAAAAAGCAACCCGTTGCGCTTATATCCAATCGGTTAGTGGCCGAACTACAAGGCCCTATAGTGTAGCTTGGATATCACGCCGGCTT
>CALCOP010000209.1 GCA_937897365.1 uncultured euryarchaeote | reverse complement strand
CACGCTGTTTCATGCTTTTTGACTCGTGGGCAATTGTGGCAAAATTGGATTCATGGCAGAGATATATTTGAGCGTAAATTAATTGATAGCGATTGGGCGCTGAATAATGGAAATTGGCTTTGGTTAGCAGGAGTTGCACCGTTCTCAATGCCCTATTACAGGATTTACAATCCATGTCCTGATTCAAAATCGAGTTTGAACGTTGAAACCAAGGACGCCGAATTTATCAGACACTGGGTCCCAGAACTTTCTGAATTCCCATCGAAATACATATTTGAGCCACATTTAGCTCCATTGCACATCCAAGAATCAGCAGGATGTCTGATAGGTACAGACTATCCAAATCCAATAGTTGATCGAAAAGAATCGCGGAAGAAAAATTTGCAATCATTCAAACTCAGTCTTGAAAAATTACGACAATAACTCCAATCGCAAGGTTCGTCTTTAAAATGAAGAGCATGCAAACAATGCTACAAGATTGAGAGCGACGTATATACTCCATAGAATCAAGGGATGTTATGGATGCACCCTGTTGATACGTCTAAAAAACACCTGCACTTCTCAATGAGAAGAATGCAATAATTCCACAAACAACGTAAATGAGAATTCCGATCGGGCTTCTTTTGAATTTTGAAGACGGCTTGAATCCAAGAATTGGTTCTGCTTTTTCAGCAAGGTCTTCCTCTATCTCTCCAATGGACTTCATGCTTTATCCTCCATATGTTTTCGATTTGAAGATTTTGCAGGGAGGATTCTGTTTACAATTCCTTTTCTTCACTCATGGGCACCAGAATTTCCTGCACAACGATACGCTTGAATCATAGCGAGATTACTGGATTTTCACCCTTATGCTCGGAAAAATGTCCTTCAGTCCTGAACAAACGGAACCTGTGGCGATTGGCTGAGCGCCAACTCTTGGTAAGTCAGCGATTGTATCCATCTCACATGTAGAAGAGTGCTGGTCCTTCTTTACCAACTGGTGGAGCTGTAGCAAAGGAGGCGAAGGCAGCCAAGATTTTGCCAACCTCTGGTGAGGCAGCATCAAAGTTCTCTTTCGTATCGTAAACTGCGAAACTGGTTATTTCACCCTCGCCAGTAACGATGGTGCAAATTGACTGAATTCCAGGAAGTGCCATCATGGTCTCTCGCTTTTGCTCCATCAGTTCGGCTATTTCGTTTTCTTTCGATGCATCAAATTGTATGTGAGTCACTCTACAGTACATGATTCAACGTCAAGAATTTGGCATATAGTATTTGTTTGCCCCTGAAGAATTCTTCAAACTCCATTTTCTTCACTACAGATGGTGTTCTCAAGCCGCTTTCACCATTTGACTTACGGAGGGTATTGACAATGTGATTCATCTTTCTGATGAGGTGACAAGAGTTGAACGCTGTCCGAATCCGCACCCTGCACTGGAGTCAAAGGAAATCAAAACCTACTTTTGAGTATACTTTGAAAGCCATTCGTCTTCTGCCTTCGTCGGTAGTCCTGAGGGCGTTTTAAACGACTTTGGACCCCGTAACCTCGTGCTAAGCAAAGCGATGAGAAGAACAACACACACACCGATGAGGACATTCACTTCCATACTTGAATCTCCATCAGTTTCATCATTCGAAACCTCATCTTGTTGATTCGAATCATCAACTTGTATAGGTGGAGCTGCTTCAATTAAACACGAGGTGCAAAAGACGGTGTAGAAAGATGCAAAGTTTCCAGTTGAATCTGTCACGGTGATTGTAATGGTGACATCCGGTGTTTGGTTTGAGAGAGACAAAGCAATTGTTGCAGGTCCTTGGGTCAAATCTACAGTTTGACTCTGAGCATTTGTCGAGATCGTGTAAACCATCGAAACCGCGTCTTCACTGAGTGTAAATTGAATGGTGTAATCGCCACTTTGCAGGTTAGAAAATGTCGCATTCTCTCCGCCAACAAACCATCGGCTTGTTTCAAGCGAAGATGCTGCATTATAGAGTTTCAATTGTACATCCGGTGTTTTTCTGTCTTCATCTACCGAATCACTCAAAGTCCAGTCTGCAAAGTCGACTTCATTTCCAAAGACATCAATTCCACCGATGGCATAGACTGCTGAAACTTCTTCCCCGACTTGAGCCACAGAATCAACTGAGATGGTGTATTGTGAAGCAACGGTGTTTTCAATCTGGGCAACTAATTCCCAAAATGAAGGCTCATCCATGTCCGAGTAAAGGTTTCTGTAAATCATCCAAGTCGTTCCAGTTTCCATTCCGTCGCCCATCCACGTCAGTTCAGTCGTTCCGTCAACCCGGTAATTTGCTTGAAGGGTTGAAGGGGGAGTCGGTTTCTTGGTATCTTCAACTATGAGTGCATTGAGTGAATTGAG
>CALCOP010000208.1 GCA_937897365.1 uncultured euryarchaeote | reverse complement strand
CACGCCGGCTTGCGGAGCCAGCAACCCGTGTTCGAATCGCGGTGGGGCCGCTCTTGTTTCACAGCAGTGCCACCGCTGCTCAGGATCGAATCTTCCAATCGTGCATTTCCCAATTGTTTTCTTGAGCAAATTGCTTGAAAGAACCCTTTGAATTGATGGCAATGGGGTTGCCGGTAATGCGCATAAACCAAGAGTCCGCCATGGTATTTCCATACCCATAACACTGCTCAAGATCGTGCCCGTTCTCTTTCGCATCTCGCTGAACAATTGGGACCTTTCCTTTTCTTCTTGGAACCGACCATCCACGTTCAGAGCCACTAAGAATACCCGTTCGATTTGCTGGCCCGCATCCATAAACTGCATCCATTCCCAGAACCTCTGCCATCGCTTCTGCCATCGGTGCAATGGTTGCAGTTACCAAGACGAGACGATGCCCTTGTTGGCGGTGCCAGTCAAGTTTTTCTCGTGCCTGCTGAGTAATTTTAGCTGCAAGTTTTTCTTTTGCAATGTGTTGAGACAACTCTTCCAAAACGTCCCAAGAAGCGAGAGAAAAATGACCACGATTTCGTGCTGCATCATACGGGGCACGTAAACGTAAGAGATTGAAAAGAAAACCTACGCTCCAAGCAGCAGCACCATAGGGAATTCTCCAAGGACGTTTCATGCCAAGAACTGCGGTGAGTGTTTTTTCACTCGATGCATCCAGGAGAGTCCCGTCAAGGTCGAAGTAAGCCGCAACCTCTCCCCCCATGACTTCTCCTCGCTCTCAATATACATGAGTCCCACCCTTGTAACAGCACGAAAATTAGCGGTTATCGGGTGCTTCGGAGCACCCGGTTTCACCATAGACCCGACGACCGGCTGTATGGTCTTGCCACCAAACGAGATATTGCGAAAGATGACGAGGGATGAAAAAGCCGACTTTACGCGGCGTGAGTCCATGATTTCTCATCGACTTGTCGTTGGAAAGGTTTGCCACTATTGATTGGGCAGAACACCCTGGATTGGCTCCTACGAACTTGAGTATCTCGTTTTTCAATCGTTCATAACGTGCTTGCTTTTGCGAACCTTTTCCTTCTCTGCGTGGTGGCATGAAGTGAAATAACACTGTCAACCCATATCAAAGAAACCGTGGAAGTCCCACGATAAGGAGGCAAAATCACTCAAATGTGACGGTTTGCGTCGTCTTCCAATTCGCAGTTGCTAATTTCTTCGCCTTTCCATCGGCGATAATTGGGTGGATGTCTTTCAGTCGACCGTGCATGCCTTGAACCTGAAACTTAACACGGAGTTCTGCAGCTTGGTCGCGAATAACTGCCGCCATTTGGGCTTCGTCAAGTTCGACAGAAGCAAGGGCAGCCCCATCTGAAATGTTCGAGATCGTGAAGGTCGTCCCAGAGATGGAGAGCGTGGGTCTGAAATCCATGTCATCAGGATGTTCCATCCAAACAGAAACGTCGACAGACAAGGAATCGCGAATATTGACACGACTAATTTCTACGCTGTTGACCATCTGACTCAACTCTTCCGAAGTGTTACCGCTTCATACATCTTCCCATCTACCAAAGTAGTTACTCATAAGCAATTTCAGTTAACTTAGGAATCAAAAGAGTGATTGTTACGGTGAGTGTCCAGTCGTTTCCAGGATCGGGGTCTGGTGTTCCCGCAAACAAGGGATCAGGGTCTGCCTGCTGTGCAGAAACCGACCAAATCCAAGTTCCTTGGCCCGAGCGGTTTCCTGACGAATCAAGCAGTTGTTGAAGCAATTGTTCTTCTGAATCTGAATCATAAATTCCGTCCTCTCCTGCGGGGTTCATGTTTTCACGTGAGAGTGTTGCCGTTGCAGTTTCGTTCGCAGTTAAATTACCACCCTCGGTTTGAGCCGACCTATCATACCCATCATCGACAATGTAAACTGAGAGTGTGAAATTATCTTGGGGTGCAAGAACATCTTGTTGCAACTCCAAAACGCCGACAAATGATGATAATCGACCATCATCGCCAGGCGAAATATTGCCTTCCCATTCTTGGCCTTGGTCGAGATATTCATCCCAAGTGAATTCGATTTCTTTAGTCTCCCATGTCACTTCATACCGACGAGAGCTGATAACTAAGGTAAACAATTGTTGGACCATTGAATCAGCAGAATCGGTCGCTTTAATGCTCCCTTGAATTGTTCCAGAGCGATTCGTTGGAAGGAGAACTGTAGAATCAGTGGCATCAACATCGTTTCGCATGTCACCATCACCATCTGAATCCTCTCCCCAGTTCAAATCCCATTCAAATTTTAATGCGTCACCTTCCGGGTCAAAACTGGAACTGGCGTCTAAGCGAACTGAATCCCCTGAACGAATCGAATCTGGATAGGTTAGATTGAGGATAGGAGCGCCGTTCACACTGATGACAGACGTCGCTCTATCTTCGCCTCCCTGATCGTTAACAACAGTTAATTCTGCAGTGAAAATTCCGAATGTTTCGTAGCGATGAGAGGTGAAACCTGTCGTGGTTTCTGCTGTTTGTCCGTCACCGAAATCCCAAAGGAACTGCGTGATCACTCCTTCGATAGGTTCAGATTCTCGGGCATCAAAAGTAACGGTTTCTCCCTCTTGGATAAGTTGCGGATATGCAGTCAGGCTGGCCCTTGGGTCGACTGTGAAGTTCAGTGCACCGGTACATCCGGCAAGTAAACTTGAGCAAATAAGAAGCCCAACCATGAGCAGAGAACGAGGAATCCGTCCATTCATAATCTGCCACATATCCTTTTGCTGAATATACGCCCTATCTAAGAGTTCGTGCTATATTTTGAAACACTTGAGCGATTCGAACAGGAAAATATTTCTCGAAACTATTCAAAATGTATCTCATCAGGAATATCGCCTTCAATCTTTGCTGACTTGAGGTGCTCACCTAATTCCTCAACCGAAAGATGTTCGACGACATTCACCTCGGAATGATCCTCGTGATGTTCTTCATCAGCAAATAAATCCTGCATTTCTACTTCTCCTGCATCGTAATTGGATGCTGCAGTGGGGACGGGGTCGCTCCTGACTTTCTCATCCGCTAATTCTAACGCGGTCATCGCATCATCAATGACGCTTTGTTGGCGTTCAACAAAGGCCTCAGTCATCTTCTTTTGATGTGGGTCATGAAACTCCTCATCGACAACTTTCTCTTGTTCCGGCTTCGATGAAAAGGCCATCTTTAGCCGATTGATGAAGCCCATAACAGGACCCATCTATTGGTCAAGTATTGGGTTTGCGATTGCTTGTATGCGGAGGGTGATGTTCAAAGGGGGTCAGCGATGTTGTTCATCTATGGCCCCGAATATCCTTGAAGGTGAACGGGTTCTTTCTTTTGATTTGGAGACGACGGGAATCTCGACCTCTTCAGACCGTATTGTGCAAATTGCACTGATTGGGGCAGATGCAAATGGAGCGCCAGTCCACTATGAGCGAATCGTCAATCCGCGCAGACCAATTCCTCATGGAGCAAGTAATGTCCACGGGATTTATGACGCTGATGTTAGAGGTAAGGGTGACTTTTCAACGGTTATCGATGAAGTAGCGAACCTCATCGAGGATTCGGTAATTGTCGGGCACAATGTTCGAAGATTCGACTTAGAAATGCTTGAAAGTGAATTTCTAAGAATGGGGAGGAGAATGCCTCGCCCTAAGGCGGTTATGGACACATATGAATTGGTTCGCAGACTCAATGTCCCCAGACCTCACAACCTTGGTGCACTGTGCAGACGACATGGTATTTCTTTGGAAAACGCTCACACTGCGGCTGCAGATGCTGCAGCATCACTGCTGCTGTTTTGGAGGCTCTCTGTTGACCATGCACCTTCATTTCGATGTTCCTTAGAGGAGTTAGAACGTTGGGCAGTTCATGGAAACATCACCTCAGATGCAACTGATTTAGGAAGGGGTTTGGGCGATTTAGAACTGGTAGACAACTTGGGGAAGATACGCAAAGATGGGGAACAAATGATTCTCGCTTTTGGTCGTCACAAAGGCCGCGACATCAAAGAAATTCATTTCGAAGATCCGCGCTATATCCACTGGCTTTTGTCAGCAAAAGGCATTGAAGATGAATCGGCCAGGGAAGTTATTCGCTCATACCTTGATTCTGAATAATAAAAGCCCATGAACAAGGGCGTAGATTTCTTGTTTGCCAAGAATGTCTGATTCATGGTGTGATGAACGCGCAGATGCAATCTGAAAGGTGAATTTCAGTTCGACGGAATGGCCGGCGCCTCTTCAGATGCTTCCGACTCTTCTTGTGGGCCATTCCAGTGGAGAAGACCGCTCAAAGCCAGCAAACCCCAAAGAAGGAGTGGGGGAGCAAGTTCAACATCAAAATTGAACTTATACAAGAAAGGCGGAGCGAGTTCAGCACTGAATTCAAAAGAGTCTCCAGGCGTCATGGCAATCATCGCAATAAGCCAAATGAATACTGCTCCGGAGACAACTGCGGTCATTCGAGACAGTGATGTTCCTTCAGTGAAGAAATAAATGCTGAGCAAAACGACCGTATTGAGCAGACCAAACGATGCTGAAGTAAAGTAAGATGAATCCATATCCGCCTGCATAAGCGGTACTAATCCACCAAACAATGTATGAGGGATAGCGACAATGATTAACCATATCTTTGGATTGAGAATACTTCGTATATCGAGATCAAGAATTTGCTTCAAATTCATTTCATCAACTCCTCAAGTTCCTTTGACTCCTTAGGAGCTTCAGCTTTTTTATTCGAACTGTTGACTCTGTTTAATCCAAACACAAGACTCAGTGTAAAAGAAATAACCAAGAGAACGAGCACTGCAGAAGTACTCAGCGAAATGGTATCCTTGTCGTTACTGCTGCTTGAATCATCATCAAAATCGACTGGTGCAGTAGAAAGTCCGGCATTCTTTGGATAGAGGTCAAGAATATCGATAAATCCGTCATTATCATCATCGATGTCACGATTATCGCCAATACCATCGCCATCAAAGTCAGCAGATTCGCTGAAGTTCAAAGGGAACAAATCCAATGTATCAATGACTCCATCGCCATCATCATCGGTATCTGTTATGTCAGCAAGGCCGTCACCATCGTAGTCAGAACCATAGTTTGAATCCATTGGGAAAGCGTCATCGGCGTCAAGAATTCCGTCGTTATCGTCATCGGGGTCGGCGTTGTCTCCAATTCCATCACCATCATGATCGCCCCATTCGCTGCCGTTGAATGGGAAGGCGTCAAGAACGTCGTCAACGCCATCGTTGTCGTCATCAGAATCAGCGTTATCGCCAACAGCGTCACCGTCAAAGTTGGATTGTTCACTTGCATCCATTGGATAGTAATCATCGGTATCAAGAACGCCATCGTTATCGTCATCCAAGTCTTCCTCATCTGAGAAACCATCATTATCATTATCCAGAACAATTTCGATATTTTGTTCTGTATTATCATCTTCTGTGTCATCAATACCGTCGTTATCATCGTCAGGATCAGCATTATCGCCAATTCCATCACCGTCGTTATCTCGGCTTTCATTCGGATCGTATGGGAAGGCATCGGTTGAATCAGACATACCATCATTGTCATCATCGGTATCGGCATTGTCACCTATTCCATCGCCATCAAAGTCATACTGTTCAGTAGAATCCTTTGGGAAGGCGTCATCAGCATCAAGCACACCGTCGTTATCGTCATCAGGATCTGCATTGTCACCGAGGAAATCGCCATCGGTATTCAACTGCTCAGAGGCGTCTTTTGGAAACGCATCACTGTCATCGTTGACGCCGTCATCGTCGTCATCGATATCTGCATTATCTCCAATCCCGTCACCGTCGAAATCTTCGCTTTCACTGGCGTCATATGGGAAGGCATCGTTGACGTCATTCACGCCATCGTCGTCATCGTCGTTATCGGCATCGTCATTCACGCCATCGCCGTCAAAATCTGAACCTGTATCGCCACCGTTTCCGCCGCCATTCTGGTTGCCACCGCCGTTCTGGTTGCCGCCACCATTGTTGCCGCCGCCGTTTGTTTCAGCATCATCGCATTCATCATATGTACCATCGTCTTCATAATCAGGATCGCACAATGAGTCGGCAATGCAACCATTCTCATTGTTTTCATATTGGTCACAATAATCACCCTCATCCTCATCATCATCCTCGTCGTCATCGTCCACATCTTCACAGTCGTCGAATTCGCCATCATCTTCGTATTCCGGCTCACACAACGCATCTGCGATGCAACCTTGTTCATCATCCTCGTACTGATCTTCACAATAATCACTGTCTCGACCATCTGCCGGATAGACGGCGTATGAGTCGTCGAGCAAGGCAGGAGCCTGAAGGCCGACGGAGGAAACCATGACGAACACTAGCGCCAAACTTAACACCGAAAGAGGCGAAAAAGTCAACGCTTTGATGAGGTCGACGGAAGAGCCGGTATTGCTTGACATTTCTTCACCCGAATGCAAAGCGAAAGTCGCCCTACTGTCCATGGCTGGAACAACTGAGATAAAAGATTTAGGTGCCCCTAAATAGCATGGCTTCTTGGCTCGGGTATGGCGTTCTGTTTCGAGTGTGGAAATACACTTGAAGAGACAAATAACCACTGCTCGTCATGTGGCTGGAATGTCAGCGAATTATTCGGAGAACTGCTCAACAGATCAAAGATTGACGCTGAAGGGTGTCCTGGGTGTAAGAACGGGTGCGGCTCTAAGAAGGGCAAGAAGAAGAAAAAGTGTTGTAAAAAATACAAGAAAAAGGGAAAAAACTGTAAGAAGTGCCCGAGAGTCGAGCCTGTTCTCGCCGAGGAGTTAACACACTAACAGTTGATGTGATACAATGTCTAAAGATCAGGAATATTACGATGGTCTACTCCTGAAAGGGTATACTGAAGCACAAGCTCTGGAATACACAACTCAATATTATCCCGATTTTACAGTTGTCCAAGTTCCTCAAGTTGTTGAACAAAGCAATCCATACATGCCAAATATGGATGCAATTGAAACAACAATGCTTGACTCAGGACAACTCGCTGGTCAAAACCTAATGACAAAATTAAACATTCAAAAAGGCACGTTCACTACAATCAAAACAACTTTGATTGAGAAAAAAATCCCCGCAATTGCAGTTGGCGTTATCCTCGTTGTCATTCTCAGCGCGCTTGTGTTCATGATTCCAACAACAACCGGTGAAGCAATCGAAGGGACTTGGATGAAAGCGGATGGGCAAAAAGTTACATTTAACAGCGACAAGACCTATACCGACGGGTTCGGCTATTCATCGATGTGGAATGTTGACGATGACAGCTTAACGATTATCTCAAACATACAAAGCGAGGACGAGAACGGAACTATTGAGTTCACCAGTATTGTTCAAAAAATGGTTGTCGCCTTTTCCAGCGATGAAAAAGCAATGTGGATTTCATGGGAATCACTTACCATGAACGGTGAGGAAATGAATGGGACTTCAGATGATGAATGCGTACTTGTATTGAAATCCTCTGTAGCGAAGAGTATACCCGAGTATAACGATAATTTTGGCGACTATGAAAGTGAAACGCCTTCGTTTTGTCAAGAGTGAAAATTCGGCATCAAAATCGATTTTTTGCCTGGATGATTCATTCGAATGCTATGAATGAGCACATTTTCATGCGTAGAGAAGGGTTCCCCCAATGCTCATGTCCTCGCTTCACGGTAATATTCGACACCATCAGGGAGTGGTTTCCAAGGCAAGACATCGCACCAATGACCTATTCTCCAAGAACGGCCCTGCGTCATTATTGAACCGAGATAAAGCGGACCTTGATGGCCAGATGCCAATACCTCATCGAGTGCTTCCTTTCCTCGATTATCAAAACGTGCGGATTGGCGCGACCCTGTCGGCATGGCTCGGCCGTTCGCATCTGCCGGCTCACAGAGTTCCAGCACTGCAGAGCCTGAGTTTGCATCATACTCGTGTAACAATACCACGGCATCAGAAAAATCCGCACGATGGAGTGTACCGTTATCGTTGCGCCAGTTCCACCAATGAGGGCACCATGCTTTCCAATCGCAAAATCCACCGCAAGATGAGTCGCCAATAGTGGGCTCCATTGGAAGCGGCGTTGGAAGAGTTGCTTGCCATGCAGCATAAGCATCTTCCAATACACTCCCACCTTGTGCAGCCCATTTGGAAGCATTTTGGGTATACCATCCCTCAGTCCTTACTTTGGGCGCATTGGGATTATTTGCGAGGAGTATGTCTCTATACATTCGAAGTTGGCGATTAACTTCTGTTTTCAATTGACCCTCGGGAGTTCTCCCCGTCTTGAGATCAGCAACCAGCCAACCGACCAATTCACCGGCATCGTTTACATCACCCATGAGCAAATCCAATCGCCCCATAAGACGTCCATCAGAAGTCTTCAATTCACCCTCGACTGCAATAGTGAGTTTCTGTATTCTTCGCCAGAGAGCAGCTGTGATTCGCTCCTGTTCCAAACTACGGACGCCAACATGATCAAGCAACATCATCACTGCTCCACGCTGATTTCGAACTGCTTCTTTCCACTTATCTTCCTTCCATTGAGGGCGACGAGGTGTTGCTTGAAAAAGCGCCTTTTCTTCCTCCCAGCGAAGTTTGAGAAGGCGTTCGCCTTCTGCAGGTAACCAACCACTTTCAGCATCAGCTCGTGCAGAAATATCAAGGTTGAGCAAATCTTCGACCGATGCGTGGACCGCTGTACCTAACGAAGCTGCCATGCCTGCTTTTCGCGGTAGGCCTTGACGACTCAACCAGTACATTCGAGGACATGTCTCATAGCGATTCCACGCCGAAGGTGAAAGCATGTGTGGACGGGGCTGTTGGATTACCTGCTCCGCCATGCTTGCCGCTTTCATTCAACAAACATGAAACCACCGATGATGACATTTGAGGCAAAGTGTTGAAACCTAAGAGAGATAGCACGCCATCATGGAACGTCCAAGTGTCCGCCTGAACACCAAGATTGAAACTGAAAATGCCATGGTCGTCGCATGTTTTCCGAGTATCGGAATGGTGTCGAGCGTTGTTGCTCATTTTTTGATTGACCATTTGGACTTAGAATTCGTTGGAGCAGTCATCGACCCCCGACTTCCTGTCATTACTTTGGTTCAAGAAGGCGAACCATTGCCGGTTATACGTGCTTATGCAGGTAAACCGCAGTGCACCATTGAAGGGTGTGACCAAGTCATACTTTTGATGAGTGAACTGGTCATACCGGAACCACTTGTCAATGACATCGTATGGGCTATGTTTGAATGGTCACGGGACAATAAAATCGTCCACGGTGTCGTGATAGACGCCTTTGCAAAGCAGGGCATGAAAGGAAACCTCAATGGGGCTGAACCTACCATCGAATACGAAGACACAGAAGGTGTTGATGTGGTCGGAATTGGAGCGAATGAAAAGGTGAGAGAGATGCTCAAATCTATGGACATCACGCTCCTAAATCAAGGGGTAATCAAGGGTATTAACGCTGCAATTTTGAGTGAAGCGCGTCGACGTGGATTAGATTTGATGTCAATCATGGTCGAGGCTGACCCTCGGTGGCCAGATGCTCGCGCTGCTGCAACCTTGATTGAAGCGTTGAACAAGTTGCTACCAACCATCGAATTGCCTCATGAACCGCTTCTCGAAGAAGCCGAATTACTCGAAAACCAAATAAAAGCCATGATGGAAGGGGCAGAAGACGCTAAACAAGTCACTGCAAGCAACTCAATGTATGGATGATGCCACGGCCATTCTACGCCATCCTAAAGCCAACATCACTACGCCTAAGATGAGTGTAACAAGACTCAACAGTACCGGGAATAAGATAACGTGTTCGTAAGGGAGATGAAAGATGTCGAGCAAGGACTCTCCTCTCGTAAATGTCCCACCTGCAGATGCAGTCAACAGCATAGCTCCACACGCCGCAAGACCTGATGAGCCATGAAGGACAGAGGATTTCGTCGTAGACCAGACAGTCGCTCCAAGACGCCAGCGACCAATTATGCAACCGAGAGCAAATCCAAAACCTGTCATTGATAGAAACATTTTGTTCACCAAAATTGGGCTATTCATCCCTTCACCGGGTGAAGAAGAAATGCCGCTTAAAATTGCAAATGGTGTTGCTGCAAGACCAAATGCAAGGGTGAAATGCGCAACATGATCAAACATGGTCTTCCATGAAGCTTGCTTCAATATGTCAAAATGGACGAGGAGGCAGAGGGTAAAACACAGTCCAGAGACTGAAAAAGCGCCTACGACAAGTTCAGTTGTCACGACATGGAAAGTTGCTGATGAAATCATGTCTCTCCACCTCCGTATTTACCTGCAAGATAATCGTAACCGTACCACTCCCATTGCTGTTCAGTCCAGCCATCCGGAAGGCCTCCTACTGGAAGAGGGGCTACAGAGTTTGAAACTGTGGTTTCAAGATCAACATCTGATGCATCAGATTCAAGAACTGCTGGAGCGTGATCATACTTGGATATTTGATTTGTCGAAGCATAACGTGTTTGGAGTATGATGACGATTCCTGCAGTCATAAACAGTAAAGCAAAGGCCTGCAAATATACAGCATTTTCCGATACTTCCCAACTCGCCTGTTCCGCAGTGAGTGTAAACCAAGGGGAGGTTTGAGCTGGACCGTCTCCTTCCATGATGACTCGCCATTGAATCGTTGTTGGTTGAAGCGCTGCTGGGAGCGATACAGTCCAACTGTCCTCGCCAGAAGTATTGACAAGAGAATTGCGAACAAGTCCGTCATCACCCATCCATTCAAACTCAAGTGTGTCAGTATATTCTGTGAGAATCGTCAAGTCTGTAGGGGTATTCAGGAGGCGTTTGGTAGGAGGGGTGTAATCGGCGGCTAATCGAGGCAAATCTTCTGGAACGGGTTCAACTGAAACATCCAAACTGCGTGCAGTCATTCCGAAAAATGGGGAAGAAGAGGCGCCACCGTGATGAATAGCGGCATAAAACGAGGTTGGTCCAAGGGATGAAGCCCGCACAACCCAAGAAATCGTCGTCTCATTTTGTCCCGAAGAGAGGGTGCGTTCAACATAATTCACTGAACCACCGTTTTCATCTGAGAGAATCTCCCATCCTGCATCTTTTGGCGTATCAGAATGCCCTGTCACATCAGTTAACAAGAACAGACCGATCAATCGAGTTGGGCTCGTCTCAAGGTTAGTTGCAGTCAGAGTTAGTGTTGTAGGTATGTCGAGATAAATCGTATCCTGTGATGACAACGAGAGAATCGCTTCAGATGTTTCATTGATGGAGGCATCACCATGGCACGCTCCCCCGCATTGCATATCTCGCATTCCATCACCATTTCCACCAGGTTCAGCAGCACCAAATGCTGAACAAAACAACAAAAACACGAGGAGAGTCACAACTCGAACTCGATGTTGGAATTGCACATTAATCCCTCCTTTCGATGAGCGCTAAACCGCAAGCCCCTAATCCAATCAACAAGAAAATTATTCCAGAAACAAGGCCGCTAAATGAAGAAGGCCCCGGTGCATCTGCAGATATTGGTTCGAGAATGACAGATTGAGTAGGTGAAGAACCAGCTATCAAAGGTGTCTCGCCGATAACCGGTTGAATGCTGTACGAACTCTCACCTGCGAACAGCGGACGATCGCTGTAAGTCAAAGAATCGGTAACGCCAATTGCAACTCCATTTCGTAAAATATTGAATGTCGCATTTGGTCCATTCCATGCCCATTCAAGAACGACCAATGTGTCGCCTGCGTCAATCAAAAAGTCGGAAACAGTTGGACCTTGAGACGTAGTAAGGCGTACACTTGCAGTTGCGAAGGCGCCCATGTCATCATAGACAGTGAGCATTACGTCAGTATTGGAATGTGGAATCATTTGGATTTCAGAGCCTGAATCTGTCAAGGTGATGCCATCAGAGTCGTTCCAAGACCACGCAAACTCAACGATTTGCCCATCTATATCTTCAGATAGAATTGCGCTAAGCGTTGTCAATTCTCCTTTCCAAACGGTTTGTGTCAAGACTTGGATTTGTGCAATTGGTTCGATATTCAAAATAGTTGTCGATTCGACGACCGTAGAGCCAGATTCTAAATCTGAATCAATTGGAGTGACATGTACTGCCCATGTTTGTCCTGGCCCAAGTAACTGGTTTGGGACCGTTGTCTCACCCGTTAAGGAACCGTCAAGGAAGCCGTTACGATACCACGTAATGTTGGTTTCAACATCGTCGCCATCGACATCATCTGTAGATACGACAAGAGTGAGGGGTCCAAGAGCAGTTACATTGGTTGAGAGTGATACGTTTGCAGTGGGAGCACTGTTGACAATCGTCACATTCGCTGAAAGAGGTTCATCACTGACATCGGTTCCATCGCCTGCTTGAACAACAACGACCCACACATCTCCTTTGAGGGTTGAAGATGCAGGCAGGGTTGTCTGCCCTGTCATGGAAGGGTTCTTGACGCCGTTTCGCCACCATGTTATTTCAGAGTTCGATTCAGAATCTCCGTCGATATCCGACATGGTATATTCAACAGAAATCGATTCAGTTGTCAATGCTTCGGAATGGCTCAATGAAATGGACTCAGTAACAGGAGCGGTATTTTGTATTGTAATCGTGTTGCTTGCAGACCAGGTCGACCATTCTGTTCCATCATACACTCGCACACTTGCGAACCAATTTTGACCCTTTTCGGTGAAACTTGCAGGAAGCGTCATACTGTTTTCGGCATATTGGAAAGGAGCGCCGTTAAGGTTCCACATTACCTCGACATCAACCTCGGCATCTGCATCTGCATCATTGTAAGTATAGGATAAGAAAATGTCATCCGTTGTTGTCGCAGATGCAGGTGAAAGCTGAACAGCTGAAGCAGTAGGAGCAGTGTTGCTTATCCCTCCACCAATTATCACAGAGGAAGAGGAGAGCCACTGTGATGTGTCTTCACTGTCATTCGCTCGAACTTCGACAACCCATGAGTCACCGTCCCTTGTGACGTAGGCTGGAAGTGATTCCATATCGTTTAATTCAGAGACTAAGTTTCCATCCAAAAACCATCTCACATCGTAATGCACAGCGTCGAAATCGTCATCTGAAGAAGTACTTGAAAACGACAATACATCATCCGAAGAAGGTGTTGAGGGCTGTATTTCAGGAACGGTGAGGGTCGGAATGGAATTGGCGATTATGAGTGTATTACTGGTCATCGGAGACCCAGGATCTGAGCCATCAGATGGAGTGACGATCGCTTTCCACGCCTGACCCTTTGAGGTTTGAGAAGATGGGACAGTTAGGCCCTGAAGGCTCGTTTGTTCAACATCATCTTTGAACCATTGAATTTGAGTTCCAGACTCTGGGTCGTTGTCTGTATCGGAATAAGTATAGCTCAAAGTGAGCGTCGATGAAGTCGTAGCACCTGTTGGCCCGAGCACCACATTAGAAACATCTGGTGGGGTGTTTGGAACTCCCCCTGCTTCAGGGATTTGATAAGAAAGAGTCGCCCATCGATCACCCGAATTTCCTCCAGCACCATTCGCCGTCATGCCTGCTACTGAAAGCGTAACGATACCTGAACCAGTGGATGGTGCTGTCCAGTCAACACTCCAAGAGCGTTGACTGCTGCCAGTAATTGAATGAGTGGCGCTGTTTTGAGCGCTGTTCACATTAACTGCAAACCCAACTCCTGATGAGAGAGAGCCCTTGTCGACTTCAAGACTAAATCCACCGTTTGTACCACTGACACCGTTACTGACTGATATGCTGAGAGTGGATGTTGCACCCGCCGTATATTGTGTTGGATGACCGGTTAAAGACACGGTTGCAGCCGTTGATCCTGACTGAGAATGGCAGCCACATCCTGAACTTCGATTGTATACTCCCGATGAGTATCCTTGGGTCAATGGTGAGCTTCCAAGCAGTACTAAAAGAACCAAAATCACAACCAGTGGCTTTCGATTCATGACTGAACCACTGCGCAAGTAGTTATCAAAGGCTTGGTTAAAGAAATAAACAAAATTCGTATTATGAGGTCGAAATAGCGAAAAAAACGATGTTTGAGTTGTTTGACGGTATTACAAACGGTCAGGTGTTCGTGAAAAGAACGATTCTGTTCGTATTGGTGCCTTTGGATTTATTATCGACACCCCATGCATTCGCAGTTTTCGTAAATTCTTGAGCATTGATGAGGATAATGACGGGCTCTAAACCAGCCTTAATTCCGCATCGGACCACGTTCTCTTCGAGCAGTACCGTCCCATTTCTCACCTCACCTACTTCGAAGGCGATGTATCCGTCTGGTTTGACTATTCTTTTCAGATCTTTGAGGACTGCAGCCATCGTGTCCTCCCATTCTGTTATTTTTTTGAAATGACTGATGTTGATTTCAGAAGAGTCAACACCTATGAACCAGCATCGTAACCAATTATCAGCCTGATAATTGACAACATCCAAGAAGGGAGGCGAAGTTACAACAAGTTGGGTTGAGGAGGATTCAATTTCAAGTACTTTTTCGGCATTGGAATTTGTAAGCTGGGGTGTTAAATCATGACCATTTTGATCGAAATGCTTCCCCTCCCAATCTTTGAGCAAGCTCTTTGATTTCTTGAGAATACGAGGGCGAATATCCTTGAATTCAGGTGTCTGTTTTCGACTTTCATTTATGTTCAATTGACGTTTCACACTTACGGCTTGATTTGGAGGGAGCGTGTAGACTGAAAAAAAACCTGGTGAATGCCCCGATAAACGATTGATGGCAACCATCCGAATCCATGTATCAATTGAATCGAGCGTTCCTTGCTCTTCTTTTTTGAGAAAATATTCCTTTAATGCGATGATTTGCTTGAGGGTATCAGGGTGATAAAAGGCGAGTAAATCTGGATTGTTTTCATTTGTTTGACTCAAATCAATTTCACTTAATCGCTGTTCAATGTCTTCGAGCAGGGGGGGTGAAAGACGTGGGGCGAGAAGAACCATGCTCAATGGATTGATATCATTGCCAAGCGGCTTTCTTCCGAGTAAGAACGCCTCAAGTTGGGTTGTTCCTCTGCCCATAAAAGGGTCATATACTGCGTCACCCAGATTTGACAAACGGTCAATAAAAAATCGTGGCAGTTGTGGTTTGTAGCAAGCACGGTATGAAATTTCATGCAATGAATGTGCTTGACGTTGCCGGCTTGTCCAATATTCATTGGTCGCCTTCATCGTCGAACCTTTTCTGCCATCAATTTCCCATTCAAACGGTTCGAGGTGTGTCGGTGAACCAAATTCATCGAAAGCAAGTATCGAATCAATGAATTGTTGGGGAGTCATTTTTGTCAATTTCATCCCTCATTCATTGTATTAAGTGGCAGTTAATGAAGAGTACTTTACAATACGATGATGTCTATTTGAAGTCGAAAAGAGAAGGTTGGCTCCCCTCTTTTTGCGGGAGTGAATGCGTGTCATCAGACGGTGGTGAAACAGAAATCGCAATGGCTTGCTCGAGCTGTTGCTCTGACCATATTTGCACGCCAAGTGATTCCGCTTTGGCTAACTTTGAACCTGCTTTTTCACCAGCAAGGAGGACGCTGAGCTGCGAAGAGACGCTACCAACGACTTTTCCGCCTGCCGCTTTGATTGAGAGTTGGACTTCCTTACGTGGGCGCTGGAGCGTCCCGGTTAAACAGAAAGTCATGCCATCAAGCGGGCCGCCTGACGCGGCTTTAGGTTCTTCAAGAATGGTGATGTGCGTCGCAAGATCAAGCAGCATGTCCTTTCTTTTTGAGAGCCCGTCCCGAACTTGGACTGCCACTTTACTGCCAATTCCTTCCACTTCACACAACGAACGTATGGCTTGATTTTCTGAATGCTCTTTGCCCTTTTCATCAACTCGTGGCCCGAAGTTTTCATCTCCTTGAGAAGCAAATGCATCTTCCACCCACTGTAAGAGTGAGGTGAAGTCACCACAATGTTGAGCAACGGATGTAGCCAGTTCAGGACCGATTCCTGGAAGGCCAAGGGCATGCAAAAATTTGCCAAGTGAAAGAGTTTTGACTTTACTGAGTTCATTCAGCACATTAAGCGCAGATTTTTCTCCCATCCGTTCCATGTTTTCCAATTGTGCTTGTTGAAGACGAAATAAATCTGGAATCGAGGAGATGAGTTCTTGGTCGAGAAGTTGTTCGACCAATTTTTCACCTATGCCGTCCATTTCCAAGGCTCTACACCAATACAAAATAGAACGACTGGTACGAGCATCACACATTAAATCATGGCATCGTAAGAAAGCTCCATCCACTTCCAATGGCCCTTCACAAGCAGGGCAATGCGGGGGGGTTCCGATGGTGGATGGAGTTGGCAGTATCGCTTCAAACTGCGTCCCATCAGCGTGAAACCTTCCTTCAAGGTCAGTTTGATTTGCAGGTCCAAGACCCGATTCAATCTTGGGAATAACATCGCCACGGCGAACGATCAAAACTTTATCACCGATTTGAAGATTAAGCCGTTCAACCTCTCCAACATTGTGCAGAGTTGTATGTTCAACCGTAACCCCTCCAACCATCTGAGGTGCAATTCGAGCGACCGGTGTAACAACACCAGTGCGTCCAGTTTGCCAATTGACTTCAAGCAAAACAGAGGTGGCTTCTTCAGGAGGGAATTTCCACGCCAATGCCCATCGTGGATGATGAGCTGTCGAACCTAAAATCTCCCGTTGCTGAAGATTGTCAAGTTTGAAAACGATGCCATCAATTTCAAACGTATACCCTGAACGTTTCAGACCCCATTCCTTTGTGTATGCAATCATTTCCTTTGTTAGGGATTGTGAGTCAAACACTTGCCAAGGTGCTGGATCTATTCCAATGGTATTTTTCAGCAAATCCAGTAACTCACTGTCGTTCTCAAGTTGTGGTGCGTCTTTGACAAACTTCACATCGTATGCACAAAACACCAAATCGGAAGCGTCTGCCTTTCCATCTCCATGTTTTTGACGTAATGCACCTGAGCAAAGGTTACGTGGATTTGGAGATACGTCTCTGTATTTTTCTTCAAACACCTTGAGCGGCATCACGACTTCTCCTCGTACGTGGCAATCTACAGGTACTTTCAGCCGCAACGGAATATTCGCAACCTGCTTTGCATTCAGCGTAACATCTTCTCCTCGTTCTCCACTTCCTCGAGTGGCGGCGCGATGGAGGTTACCGGCTACATATTCGAGAGAAAGTGCAGAACCATCGAGTTTTGGCTGAGCCAAATATTGTTTTCCACCAAGAGTGGATTGGGTAACAAAGTGGATAATATCGTCATCTGTAGTCCCTTTATCCAAGGAACGCATTGGAAACATGTGTTCTACTTTTGATGTGCCAGGGAGTGGTTCGGGACCTACTTGATGCAAAATTTCATTCTCAGGGTCGAGTGCTTCCAATTCATCCCATAAAGCGTCAAATTCAGCATCTGTAATCTCTGGAGCGGCATGATTGTAATACAATTCACGGTGGTACCGAACCGCCTCGGCCAATTGCTGAATATGCGCATCGCCGGCCATGTTTATGCACCTCTGCCACAGGCTATGAACATCACGAAAATCGTAATCCTAAGAGTTCAACATCAGGTAATGGGCAGCGGGTCATAATCGCCTGTGAGAGTATGCGAATGTGGAGTTCGCCCACGACGTGAACTGTCGATTCGAACATATGGCCTGCGTGGACATTATTGTCGTCGTCAGACCAACAGCAATGAATGTGAGTGAATGCCTTACCATCCTGAGTGCGTGCAATATTTCCTGACAAACTGACCAGTTCCGAGGGGGATTTGAGATGACGGCGTTGGTAAACGCCTTGTTCATCCATGTATCCATATATGTTCTCCCGTGTCCTGCCAATTCCGCTGGTAATTGCTGCAGCATTAAATCCAACTTCATCTGCAAGTGCTCGTAAAGTCGAGTGTATTTCCTCATTCGCATCAATACGCACAAACAAATCTTCGCCGCTTCGCGTCCATTCCATATGTTCTGCTAAACAAGGCACTTATTGAGAATAACGCTATTCTTCCTGTGATTGTTGAAAACCATCTTGTGACCAATTCGACTGAGAATCCAGAACCGTTTCTATACGACTTCGGGCAACCGATAAGTCGTTTTTTCCACCCCCAAGTGGAAGCGGACCAAAGATGCCCCAGCCTTGACGTAACAACATAATCCGGCGAGCCGGTTGACGGCGAGTAAGGCGTAATCGGGACCAAGAATAACGCTGTCCGTCTGCAAACAAATGCGTTCGAGTGATAGCATAGCGTTTCGGAATGAGAAGAGAAATAATGTGAAGTGACAGGAATGTATCCCAGACAATTGCATACCAATAGCTGGTATTTGAGACGCCTATAAGCGCCCATGGTAGAGCGATCATTGCTGCCATTGAAGCAAGGTTACCCCACTGCCGAATCACTTCATGCGGCCCTTCACTTTGCCAAGCAAAGCCTCCATTACTCAGTTCCCCCAATGTTGGTATGTCGGTTCTTTGGCGCGTCAACCAAAATGCATCCCATGCTACAATGAGGCCGAGAATAAAAACGGCTGCTGCT
Organism: uncultured euryarchaeote; assembly: GCA_937897365.1. GTDB lineage: Archaea > Thermoplasmatota > Poseidoniia > Poseidoniales > Poseidoniaceae > MGIIa-L1. Next base: position 6,106 of record CALCOP010000208.1, on the reverse strand, counting down.
GCGACAGTGTTCGCAGACAGGAGAAGGTCTTCAGCCATTTCAATGCCTCATAGGTGCCGTTCATCAATTGCTCCAAGCTCGCCACCGCCGCGTTTCATTCGAGTCATAAACAAGGCAATCGCTGCAAAAATGAGAACCAGAAGCAACAATGTTCCTGTAGAAAAATCACCGCTTTCTGATGGTGATTCGTTCTCCTGGGAATCCAGCACGCCATCGCCGTCATCGTCTTGATCTTCGGTAAGATAGGTCGTGAACCCTTCAGGACATGCAACGGTGTTCGGCTGACCATCGTTGTCGGTATCTTGCCACGCACATGGGTCAACTGGCCATGCATCACGAGTGTCGGGATGGCCGTCATTATCATCGTCCGTGTCTTCGCTGTTTGGCCCGCAAGAATAACCGTTGGTTGAATCGAACCAAACACCGGTCTCAAGAGTGAAAACGCAAGTATTGGTCCAATCTCCGTCACTATCGAGTTCCGTTACTTCAAAATCAACTGCAGTCGTTGATGTGGCACCTAATGTGTCGGTGACTCGGAGTTCAAGAACATACAATCCATACTGCAAATCAGTGATGTTGTATTGAGGTTCGCTCGGACCACGCATGACTTCTACTCCTGAAGAGTCCGTGATAATCCAAACCAAAACCAAATCTGCAGGATTGTCTAAATCATCAGCGTATTGAGCTGCTGCGAGAAGATGAACAGATTCCATAACACGCTGACCTGAGTAGGGTTCAGTTATTTCCACAGTCGGGGGGTTGTTCGCAACCAAAGTCAATTCAATCGTGGTGTTTGCAGTGTCATTCCACAACTTGCTTACATCTGGAAGGTCGGGTGCATGTGTCCTGATTGAAAACAGAGACGTTTGTGAGGATGTACCGTTTCCTGCATAAGCGACCGGTAATTCAACCAACGGGGATGTGCCAGAAACGGTTGTTGTAAACACTGGAGTCAATCCTTCTGTTACAATTGTAAAATCAACATCGGTGAGTACTCCGTTTAACTTCGCATTGAGAGTGTACGTATTCCAAGTTCTCAATTCAGCGCCGTCATACATCGACGGATTCTCGGTTGTGGTATCGATAAGGTCGATGGAAATGCTACCTGACGCTGAGATGATACCATACGTGACGCCGCCTTCAACACGAGCCGGATAATTTTCTGAAGAAAGGACTGTAGAGGCAATGATATCTGGGTTTCGTAAAATGAATGGAGCCAATGCACTGTCGCCTTCGTCGGAATGTAAATCGATGCCGACCGAGTAAGAAAAGGCGATGATGTCTTCGACAATAAGTGAATCAGACGTTCGACCATGGTGACTGATGAAAGCCGTACCGGAACCGGGGCCATTCAAGATAACATGATCAATGGTACCTGCTGAATTATCAAAGTCAAGTCCTGGAGAACCGGTGAGTTGGATATGACTCAACTGAATATCACGGCTGTTTGCCCCCGTAATTCCAGCACTTTGACCTACAGTTCCGTTCAGATGCGATACAGAGAAATCCCCGTCGATTGAATCTAAAGCCACGATGTTACCAACCCCGTCAAAGGCAAGGGCATCGACGTGACGTACTGTTCCAGTTACTCCCGTCAAATCAAGTCCGGTCGTAATGTTGCTTCCAATAGAAATTTCATCAACATGAAGGGTGATTTGACGCGCCCATAAGCCTATCCCGTTGCATGATTCAAGTATGACTCCAGAAAGCGTTAATTCAGTAGCAGAGGGGAAGGCTTTGATACACCCATTTCCGGCATCATACAGGTGGGCATTCTTCAGCGTAATGTTCGCTTGACTGTTACTGTTGATGGAAATCAAAGGCTCTGCACCTGAAGAGCGAGCTATAGTAAGTCCGTCCCCGATGAAAGTGCCTTGACTATCGGCGCTTAGTGCTGGTGAAGCTTCAAAAATCGAGGTTTGAGTCAAATCGAGTGTTGAACCAGCCCCGCCCATCACGAATCCGCCCCATCTTGAACCAAGACCGGTCGATGAGAGCGTTGCAGCACCGGCATCAATTCGACCATCGACACTGATTTGACTACCGTCTGAAATTCGTAAAGAAACGCCGTCATCGATGGTTAATGTACCCGAAGCAGCAACGGATAAATCCCCATCGAGGAAATAAGGGCTCCACTGTGCTTCTAAGACAAGCCAACTTGTTAAGGAACCAGGTGTAAGGGTTGAAGCCATGAAAGTATGTTCGAAAGAAGTGGAAGAGTCCCAAGTAACGAAATCCATAAACGAGCCAATCTGTAAGTTGATATTTTTGATACCTCCTGTAGTTTGGGAATTATCGTTCACATATCGAGCGGTCGCTGTGGTTGAAACCTCACCGTTTGAATCGGTATTTGTTACTGAACCATCGATGGAAATCAGGGCACCTTCAACTGGAGTGCCTTTGTCCAAAACCGTAAGTTGAAGCGAAGAGAGAACAGTTAATTCGGCGCTTGTCAATGCAGTCACAGTACCTTCTACACTACCTTCAAGCATCTCTACTGAACATCCGGGTTGGAGAAGAAGAGAACCCGTGATGATGACATTAACGACTACACGTTTTGTTTGGCAAACCCAAGTGACATTCGCTTCAAGGGTTAATCCCAATCCTGCATCCGCTTCAGTAAGTGTTGAGTCAAGTCCCAAAGAAATACTGTTTGCTCGAAGAGTGGAGTCGCTACCGGTTAATTCACCTGAACCTTCTACCTCAACAATTCCATCGGAAGGGAGTGCGAGTGTCGTCCCTGATAATTCAAGGCCACTGCCTGTGGACAATGTGAGGTCACCAGACATTGTGTGAGGAGACCCATCCGGCCGTGGACCAAGGAATACAAACTGCCCCGAAGCAATTGTCCAATCACCTTGAGGGATGACTGGGACTTGAACCGATTGGCCAATTTGTGATCCGAAAAGAACGACTCTGACACCTGCTCCCGCAAGTGTAACATCGACTGAGGAGCCGCTGCTGAGCAGTGGGAGAGTTGCTGCACCATTCGTATCACTCTGCAGAGAGAATCCGTGGACATGGATGGTTGCCTCAACAGGATTTCCTGCCAAATCGGTGAACGTCACTGGTGTTTCCTCAAGATATGATGATGAGGATACAGCGATATTAGCAGTAGTTGAGCCACCATAGATGAGTATCCCATCCCCAAGTGCGTCCGATGAAGATGGCTGTGTGTTTTGAGGTTGGAAATCTCGAATAATTGCTGTAGAATACGTGCTGATTGAAAGAGGGGATGTATGCGTTGCTGCAGTCCAGTCAGAAACATGAAGTTGCGATGATTGTGTCAAAGTTACGCCTTCAGGATACGCTCGGGTGTTCAGCGTGTCTGTGCGAACCGAACTTTGCTCTAAATCAATACCTACACCCTTTCCATCCTGAACAGAGATTGATTGACTGGAGATATCTGAATGATCGGCAACAATACCGTTTGCAAAATGAACCAAGGATAATGCGTCGATGTCAAGAGATGTATACCAAGCCTTCAGTCCAATCGAAGAAAGGTCCGAGGCTAAGTAACCCTTTGAGGCAGTTACAGAAGTCCATTGGTGGATTCCATCAAGAACGTCAACCGCTGTCGAAGTATGTGATGTCATGGTGATTGATACCTGGTCAAATGTACTGCTCGGATCTCGCATCTCGATACCTTTCATACCTGCAGTGAGGTTTGTCGAGCCGAGGTGAATATTGCCATCCCCAGTTCCTTCAAGCCCACGTTCTGTTGCCGTAATGTCAAGGCTGGTAAAACTATGATTGCCAGAACCTGAAAGGGAAATACCGTTGGTAACATTTGAAATTTCAACATTGGACCAACTGCATGTGCCCATGCACCTTTGGTCTACGACAGCAAGTGTTTCCGAGAGTTTGCCCTCAAATACAATGTCATCGATTGCAAATGAGTTTGCCCCATTTGCGAGAAGAAGACGTTGCCCTGAAACAGCGCCAGTAGAGACTGTCAAATCATCACTGTCAGCTGCATCAATGAGGAGGGCAACGTTGTCGCCCGTCAAGCTTTCAACAGTTGTTGATGCACCTTGTTGGCTTGCAATTGCGACGGTTGTGTCAAAGAAACCGACTCCGGATGCAGTCAGGGAACCGCTTGTTGAACGCAGTCCTGTTCCCGCTTGAGAAAGAGTTAGAGTATCAACAACACTCTCTCCGGTCGACCATATTCCTCCTGCAATATCAGTAAAGGTTCCTGAAGTAAGATTGAGATGTCCAGAATTTCGTATAACATCGTAATCAATGTGTTCGGCATTGAGAATTTCAATGTCTGCGGAACCGATAACGTTGACCCCGATATAAGCATCCTTGACTGTGGTTTTGAAGGCGGTCAATTGACCATCAACCTTGATTGCAGTTTTGGCATTCTCGATGCTAACTTCATTCAAAACAGCGTGTCCCTTGCTTGCGACATAAATTCCCGTCCACAGGCCAGCACCATGAGAACCTGCGGTTACGGGTGTTTGTGATGAGTAAAAATGTGCATTTGATGCTTCAAGTGTACCGTCGACTCGAATCCAGTACCCATCGCCGCCGTCAACAGTTGTCCCGGGCGAAAGGGTAAGAGTCGAACCGTTCATCACCGTGACATTTCCAGAAAGGACAACGTCACCAGACCAGGTGGTATTGGTGTTGACCGAGGTATCCGCAGCCATCGTTGGTGCAATCATAAAAGAGAGCGGCGTGAGCAGGAGAAGAGCAATCAAACACAGGGCCCGAACGGTTCGCATGGTTCCTACTTTTCAAAGCCCCATATCAAACCAAAGGTTACCGGTCTGAAAAAAAGCAGTTTATCTCACATTGGTTGCAATGTCATCGAGTGGGCCCGCCCAGATTTGAACTGGGGTCTGACGGCCCCCAGCCGCCAAGTATAGGCCAAGCTAACCCACGGGCCCCGATTGTGTTCTCATTGAATGGAGGTACTGAAAGGTGCAGTTTCGTAAATAAGGTCAATATGACCCACATACATACGGCGGCAACAGTAACGCTTCAAACCGACTTTATCAAGTGCGTCGGCGACTTCTACGCCTGCGACTTGCAATTCTTGGAATTCTTCCCACTTATGAGCAATTACAGCCCCGCAACTAAAACATCGTATTGGTATAATCATCATCTCACCTCATCGATAGGACTTCTGCTTCTTTCGACGAGCACCGCGTCCAAGTTGGTGCTTTGGTTCCTTGCGTCGTGGATCGTTAACTAAGAGGCTACGATCAAAACGAAGATATTCGTCTCTGAGTTCTTCATCGATTCCTTCAGCGCCGCCGTTGTAGTGAACAAGTCCACGTGCAATTGCGGTTCGGATAGCATCGGTCTGACCCATAATTCCTCCACCAAGAGTGGTGATATTGATATCGACTTTGCTCAATCGGTTCATTGCATCTGCAATAACCAATGGTTCCATCGACTTACGTCGAGCAAGTGCTGGTTGCAAGATTTCGATAGGGGTGCTGTTGACACGCACTCGGCCTTTTCCAGCCTTGAGTGATGCGCGTGCAACTGCGGTCTTTCGCTTACCTGAAGATTCTACAGTTTTTTGCTTTTTACGAGCCATCATTGCTCACCTCCGGTCCAACGGTGGGATGGTGCACCAAGGTTGGCGCTAATATCTCCAAGAGTGATAAATCGCTCAGGAAGTTCCTTTCTAAACTTCGAGTCGTCGCCGGCCTGGTGGCCTTCTGGAAGATCTCCGGAAAGGTGAGCAGGACATCCGATTTCAACACGCAAGTTGCGTAATGCACGACGGCCACTGCTCTTCTTTTGATAAGGCAACATTCCACGAACTGCTCTTTTGAGTATCATGTCAGGCATACGAGGGAAAAACGGACCTTTACGGGCGTGATTTAGCTCATATTTTGCATGGTATGTGTCGAGAACTGAGCGTGGTCGGCCACTTACAATTGCTTTTTCAGCATTGATAATAATGACTTTATCATCACGGTGTTCACGAGCTGCCTTCAACAGAATGTCTGCAGAAGCGGATGCTAGACGGCCAAGAACGAGGTCTTTAGCGTCAAAAACATAGGTTGTTTCATCCAAGAATAACAACCCCCGTTCCAGATGGGTTTTCGTTCATCAGCTCACCGTAGGTCATAACTCGACC